>CAMLLF010000185.1 GCA_946480705.1 uncultured Lysobacteraceae bacterium
CGTGACCACCGGGTTCTTCCACACCGCGTGGGGCAACCAGATGGTCGTCGTCAATCCGACGACGCCGAACATCGCGTATTTCGGCGGCAAGCTGCGCCTGGCGCGCACGGGCGACGGCGGTGCGACGTTCAGCCTCGTCAACTCGACGAGCACGAGCGCGGCCAATTATGTCCACCCGGACTTCCATGCGGCGGCCTACGATGCGGCGAACCGGCTCTACGTCGGCAACGACGGCGGCGTGTTCCGCAGCGGCAATGCGGGCCAGACCTGGACGCCGCGCAACGACGGGCTGATCACGCACCTCGTCTACGGCGTGAGTTCGTCGATGGCCGATCTCAGCGAACTGATCGTCGCGCTGCAGGACAACGGCATCTTCCACAGTTCCAATACGGGATCCACGTATTCGCGCATGGCCGGCGGCGACGGCTTCTGGGCGCTGCAGTCGCAGAACGATGCGGGCAAGCTCATCATCGCGACGAACGGCGGGACGTATCAGTCCGACGACGGCGGCCTGACCGGCGACGAACTCGCGTTCGAAGGCATCCCGAACGGCGCGGCGAGCTTCATCGACCAGAGTCCGGCCGTGGCCAGCGGCGAAACCCTGCATGCCGCATCCGGCGGCAAGATCTATCGCAGCACCGACTTCGGCAAGCACTGGCAGCCGATGGCCGCCAACGGTCTCGTCGGCACGGTGCGCTGGGTGCGCGCGGGCCGCAACGCCGGCGTGTTCGTCGCGATCGTCGGTTATGCGCCGGGGCAGATCTGGTTCACGCTCGACAACGGCGCGCACTGGACGCAGGCGCCGACGCCGATGAACGCCGACGGCAGTTTCCTCGACGCGGCGGTCGGTGACGACAACCAGTTCTACGTCATCAGCGACGGCTATCGCGAAGGCACGAGCCGCATCTGGACCTCGAACGATCCGGCCAACGGCTGGGCCTTCGTGGGCTGGGGCGGATTGCCGACCGGCGTGCGCCTGAACGCGATCAAGGCCGATCCGGTACGCAACGGCACGATCTACGTCGCGACCGACCTCGGCATGTACCGCTCGACCAACAAGGGACTCACGTTCTCGCGTCTCGGTGCGGGCCTGCCGCTCGTCAGCGTGGCCGACATCTGGGTCGCGCGCGACGGCAGCCGGTTGCGCGTCGGCACCTACGGCCGCGGCGTCTGGAATCTCGTGCTCGCGAACTGACCGTGTGCGTGTTGGGCCGGGTGCTCCTCGGGGCGCCCGGCCTTGCCGGATCGCGACAGGAGCGCTGCGCGTGTCGGCGCGAAAACGGCTACGCTCGCGGCCTCTTCCGGCGGCCTTCCTGTCTTGACCACGACGCCTCCCCGCCAGCACGCCCCGCGCATGCCGCTGATCGACACCGCGCCGATTCCCGGCGGCGGCGAACTGCGGCTGTTTCGCGACGGCGAGCACTACGTCATCAAACTGGCCGACGGCGGCGACCTGATGTCGACGCGCCAGCACGGTTCGGAAGAGGCGCTCGCGCAATTGGCCTGCGCGCGCATTGCCGTAAGGTCCGGAGCGCGCGTGCTCGTCGGCGGGCTCGGCCTCGGCTATACCTTGGCCGCGGCGCTGCAGAACCTTGGCGCCGATGCCGAAGTCACGGTCGCGGAACTCGTTCCCGGCGTCGTGACCTGGAATCGCGAGCTGCTCGGCGACTTCGCCGGCCAGCCGCTGCGCGATGCGCGCACGCGCGTGCACGTCGGCGATGTCGCCGCACTCATTCATGGCGCGCGCCAGCGCTGGGACGCGATCCTGCTCGATGTCGACAACGGACCGGACGGACTGAGTCAGGCCGCGAATGCGCGGCTCTACGGCACGAACGGTCTACGCGCAGCCCATGCCGCGTTGCGCGCGGGCGGCGGCTCCGACGCAACGCCGCCCGGCGTGCTCGCGGTCTGGTCGGCGCATCCCGATCCGCGCTTCACGCAGCGGCTGCAGGGCAGCGGCTTCACGGTGGAAGAAATCCCGGCACGCGCGCTCGGCAAGCGCGGCATGCGCCACCTCATCTGGCTGGCGACAAGAAACCGTGGGACGCAATAACCGAAGGGCATTGCGCCATCCACGTTTATTCGAAGCCGCCGGAAAAGATCGCATCGGGCGTGGCGTATACATGTAGCTTCACGGTGCGCGTGCCGGGCGTGCCGGCGGCCCAGGCGACCTTGCTGCCGGGTGCGCTGCGCAGCGAGTCGTCGCGGTCGCCCCAGGAAATGCCGGCGACGGTTTCGGCCGGTGTGACGAAGGCGCCGTTGGTGTCGACGATGCCGAGGCGGAACGTCGTACCTTCGCGCCAGCCGGCGAGGAAGCGTTCCGGCGTCGCGCTGCCGATGCGCGCGAGCACGGGATCGCGTTCGTTCGTGCCGTTCGTGTTCGTGAGCCACGCTACCGTCGGTGCGACCGAGGCGCTGTTCGTGAAGCTCAGGAACCCGACGCCGCGCGCGGGATAGCCGGGGCGGTCCTGCGCGACGAAGGCGAGCTTCCAGGCGCTGTCGCCGTTGGCGAGCTGGCCGAACTGGCCGTAGGTCGTGCCGTTGCAGGCGGCGTCGATCGGGAACAGGTTGCGGCCGTTGTTGAACAGCACGCCCTTGCTCGCGTAACAGTCGGACAGGCAGATCGCGCCGAATGCGTTCATGCCCGGGTGATAGCCGACGAGGCCTGCGAGCTGATGCGAGCAGCCCCAGCTCCAGCCGCCCGAAATACTGGCGCCCGCGCTCGACACATAGCTGAGCTGGTCGCCCTCGTGGCCGTTGAAATTGCCGCTGATGCCGTGCACGGCGAAATAGGCCGCATAGCGCGAATTGCCGTAGGCCAGCCGCGAATCGCCGGTGTTCATCTGCGCGATCGCGACGGTGTTCGCGAGCGCCGTCGAGAACACGGATGCGTCGGCCGCGCTGCGGCGCGTGAGCCGCATGCTGTTGTCGACGATGCGCCGCAGCAGCAGCGCGAAGCTGCCGTCGTCGTGCGCGACGAGTCCGCGCACTTCCTCTCCGGTGTAGGTGAACGTCGCCGCGATCGTGCCGTTGGCGAGCAGGCTCACGCGGCCGCTGCCGTCGCTGCCGGTCCAGCCGAGCCAATGGCTGCCGTCGCTGCGCGGTGCGAGATACAGGCGCGGACTGATGCTGCAGTAGCCGCCGAGACAGAAGCTGGCCGAGGTCGAGGCGAGGCTCGCGGGCAGCGTGAACGCGGTCGTCGCGATGCGGTCGGCGATCGGGCCGGCGGCCGCCGTCGTCGCGGACAACGCGGTCGCCGCGACGAGGGAAAGCAGGGTCGTGCGGGTCAAAACGTAGGAACTCCAGGCAGCGACGCGACGGCCCCGTCGACATCGATGCGGAATTCTGGCCTGCGCTCTTCATGCGCGCGTAACAGAGTCGTTAACCGTCGCGACGTGCGGTCCGCAGCGCGAACGCGGTCACAGAGTCGGTGCTGCGGATCGGTGTCATGACGCCGTCATTGCGCGTACGGACACTTCGCGGCCGTCGCCGGCCCGTCCGGCTCGCTTCGAAGTGCCCGCCATGAAAATCGTCCCGCTGCTCGCGCTCGCCGCGAGCCTTGCCGGCTGCGCCGACGCCGCGTTCGCCCAGGTTCGCATCACCGAGTTCATGTACAGCGGCGCCGACGGCGAATTCGTCGAAATCACGAACACCGGCGCGAGCGCCGTGGATCTCACCGGCTGGAGTTTCGACGACGACAGCAACACCGCCGGGAGTTTCCTGATCGGCGCGCTCGGCACGCTGGCCGCCGGCGAATCGGCCGTGATCACCGAAGCGCCGGCGGCGAACTTCCGCACCGCGTGGCAGCGGTGCGCCGCGGCGAAGATCATCGGCGGCAACGCGCAGAATCTGTCGCGCAACGACGTCATCAATCTCTACGACGCGGGTGGCGTGCGCGTCGACACGCTGCGCTTCGGCGATCAGACCTTCCCGGGTACGATCCGCACGCAGAACATCGCCGGCTGGGTCTCTGCCGCGGGACTCGGCGCCGACACGATCGCGCAATGGACGCTCGCGACAGTCGGCGACGCCGAAGGCTCGCACGCCGCCACGCTCGGCGATGTCGGCAGCCCCGGCGTCAGCACGCGCAGCGCCGCGCCGTTCGATCCGTGCGCGCCGGTCGGCCCGCGCATGCGCATCACTGAATATCTCTACGACAGCGCCGACGGCGAATTCGTCGAATTCACGAACGTCGGCGACGCGCCGGCCGACATGACCGGCTGGAGTTTCGACGACGACAGCAACGTCGCCGGTACGGTCGCGCTCGGCGCGTTCGGCACGGTGCAGCCGGGCGAATCGGTGCTGTTCACCGATCGCGCCGCCCCGGCGTTCCGCACGGCCTGGCAGCTCTGCAGCGGCGTCAAGGTCGTCGGCGGCAACACGACCGGCCTCGGTCGCGCCGATCAGATCAATCTCTACGATGCCGGCGGCACGCGCGTGGACCGCCTGACCTACGACGACCAGACCATCGCCGGCTCGGTGCGCGCCAAGGACAGGAGCGCCTGGGTATCGGCGAACGGCCTCGGTGCCGATCAGGCGCTGGAATGGACATTGTCCGCCGTCGGCGATGTGGAAGATTCGCGGACCGCGGCGGCCGGTGCGATCGGCAGCCCGGGTGCGAGCACGCGCAGCCTGTTCGACTTCGATCCCTGCGCGGGTTCCGCCGGCGCGCCGGTCGTGACCGTCGACGTCGCCGCGACGACGCGCCGTCTCGATCTCGCCGTCAACGGCGGCGGTGCGGTCGCCGCGACGATCGGCGATACGACCGATCCGGCTGCGGCCGACGGCATCGTGCTGAGCCTCGCCGATCCCGACGGCGATGCCGCGGCGCTCACGGTCGAGGCGACCAGCAGCAATCTCGCCGTCGTCGCCGCCGACGGCCTCGCGCTGTCGGGCAGCGGTGCCGCGCGCACGCTGCGCATCACGCCGACCGGCGTCGGCTACAGCACGATCACGGTGCGCGCGACCGACGCCGGCAACCTGTCGGGCACCTATACGCTCGCCTATGCCGCGTCGGCATCGGCCGGCGCGACGCAGCGCGCGTTCACCGGCGCGAGCGATGCGTCGGCCGCGATCGCGAGCGGCGACCACATGCTCGTCGCCGACGACGAAGGCCAGCGCCTGCGGCTGTATCCGCGCGACCGCTCGGGTCTCGCCGAGAACGGCTTCGATTTCACCGCGTCGCTGGGACTCACCGACATCGACGGCGGCGTGCCGCGCGAAGTCGACATCGAAGGCGCCGCGCGCGACGGCGACACGGTCTACTGGACCGGTTCGCATTCGAACAAGAAGGACAACGGCGCGGCGCGCCCGAACCGCCAGCGCGTGTTCGCGACGCAGCTCGCCGGCAGCGGCGCGGCGGCGACGCTGCAGTACCTCGCGCGCTACGACCATCTGCGTACGGACCTGGTCGCCTGGGACAGCGGCAACGGCCACGGCCTCGGTGCCGACGCGCTGGGCCTGGCCGCCAGTACCGCGATCGGCGTCTGGCCCGAGCGCGACGACGGCTTCAACATCGAAGGACTCGCGATCGCGCCCGACGCCGCCGGTCTCTTCGTCGCGTTCCGCGCGCCGCTGCTGCCGCTCGCGCAGCGCCACGACGCGCTGCTCGTACACGCGACGAACCTGCGCAGCGTCATCGCGTCGGCGCCGCCCGGCGGATCCGCGGCGGCCGGCAGCGCGACGTTCGCCGCGCCGATCCTGCTGAACCTCGGCGGTCGCGGCATCCGCGACATCGCGCGCACGGCCGACGGCCGCTATCTGATCGCGGCCGGCCCCACGGCGACGGCGAACGGCGTGGCGCCGTCGGATTTCCGCCTGTATCTGTGGAGCGGCGATCGCGGCGACGCGCCGCAGCTGCTCGGCAATGACCTGGCCTCGATCGCCGCGGCCGGCAGCATCGAGACGCTCGTCAATGCCGATGCGGCGAACGGCGACGCGCTGCTGCTCGAACTGCTGTCCGACAGCGGCGACACGATCTGGTACGCCGACGGGATCGTCGCGAAGGATCTGCCGGAACCGCGGCATCGCAAGTTCGTCGGCGCGCGCGTGCCGCTCGACCTCGCGCCGCTCGACCGGCTGTTCGCGGACGGCTTCGAGAGCCCGTGACCGCGCCGCCGAGACGGAACCGTCCGGGTTCCGGCCCGCTGCAGGCTCAATGACGGACCGCGACCGGCTTTCCGCCGCGCGGTCCGGGGCGCGGAAAGCGCAGGTCGGCGCCGCCGGCCTCGGCGACGAGACGCGCGAGGTCGCCGCCGAGCGCCATCGCGAACGGATCGCCGACGTTGCTCATGAGCACGAGCGTCCAGCCGCTGTCGCGCGCCGCGCGGAAGTCGACGCCGATGCCGCGGGCACCGCCGGGATGGCCGTAGACCACGTCGCCGTTCCTCTCGATGCGCAGCAGGCCGAGGCCATGCGGGGGGCGGCCGCCGGTCGATGCCGGCAGGTCGACGGCCGCGAACAGCAGCCGCATGCGTGGCGCGTCGAGCAACTTGCCGCCGGTCAGCGCGCGGTGAAAGCGCAGCAGATCGCGCGGCGTCGAGTAGCCGCCGCCGGCGGCACCGCCGCGCGGCTCGGGCAGCACGGCGAACGCGTCGAAGCGGTCTTCGCCGGCGCCGCCCTTGTGCGGCACCGCGACGCGCTCGGCCTTGCCGTCGATCGCGAAATAGCCGGTGTCGCGCATGCCGGCGACGGCGAAGATGTGCCTCGCGACGTAGTCGTAGTAGCTCTCGCCGCTCAGCCCGAGCAGCTGAAAGCCGGTATTGCTGTACTGCCAGCCGGTGCCTGGCTCGAACGCGGGCGGCTTGGCCAATAGCGGCGTGTAGTCGGCCAGCGTCTGCAGGCGCGCGCGCATCGCTTCGAAATCCGGTCCCCAGAAACTGCCGAGGCCCGAGGTGTGCAGCAGCAGCTGTCGCACGGTGACTTTGTCGCGCACGTCGGCGATCGGCCAGTCGGGCAGGTAGCGGCCGACGGTTGCATCGAGATCGAGCTTGCCCTGCTGTACGAGCTGCAGCGCGGCGACCGTCGTGAACAGCTTGCCGGTGGAAGCGAGATTGAAGCGCGTGTTGACGTCGACGGCGCGCTTGCTCGCCGGATCGGCGACGCCGTAGCCGCGTTCGAACAGCACGTTCTCGCCGTCGGCGACGAGCACGCTGCCGCTGAAGCCGGCTGCCGCCGCCTGTTCGAGGCGCGCGTCGAGCAGTTTCCGCAACGCCTCGGCATCGGCCGCATGCGCCGGTGCGTGCAACACGATCAGGAAAACCAGACAAAGCCAGCGCTGCAGCATGGGTGATCCTCGCGACGTTTCGGTG
>CAMLLF010000186.1 GCA_946480705.1 uncultured Lysobacteraceae bacterium
CGACCTGGCACAGCTTCAAAGGCGATTCGGTCGCGGCGATCGCGGCCAACCGGCAGGCCGTCACGGCGATCGAAGCGCTCAAGGGCGCGGGCCACGTCGATGCGATCGGCGCGGCGTTCTCGGAAATGAAATACCTCGTCGACGACGAGTGGCGCACGGCAACCGCGCGTCTCGCGAAAGCCGTGGCGCTCGGCGAGGAACTGGTTGCGCGCGCGGGCCGTTCGCTCGGTCCCGAGGAACCGTTGACCCTGCAGATCCGGCTCGTACACAACCGGCATCTCGCATTCCACGGCGATCTGCAGCGCGCGCTCGCCGAACACGAACGTCTGCTGCCGGTCGCCGAGCGCGTGCTCGGCCTGCACGATCTCTATGTGCTCAACAGCCGCCGCGTCGCCGGAATCACGCTTGCGCGTGCGGGCCGCGCCGACGAGGCCGCGACAGCCATGGCCGCCGTCGTCGCGCGCGTCCGGGAGCGCTACAGCGCACGGCACGAGCTGTTTCGCTGGACATTGTTCGACTACGCCGCCTGCCTCGCCGCGGCGGGGCGCAGCGACGAGGCGATCGCCGCATTCACCGAATCGCGCGTCGACATGAAGGAATTCCGCAAGGAGCCGCTGCTCGCGGCACTGGCCGACGATCCCGCGTTCGCCGACCGCCTGCCGCGCGAATAGACGCTTCGGCGGATGTTTCCGGCGACGGCGTCGCGTGGCGCCGCCGCACACCGGATCGCGTATTCCCGGGAGGACGAGGGGAAGCCGCGCCGGCGATCCCGCCGCGCGCGATGCACGTCCCATGTCCTACAAGGAAACCACCATGTCCAGATACCGGAACGCGCTTCCGCAGCGCGGAGGCGATTTATTCCTGACCGACGGCGGCATCGAGACGACGCTGATCTTTCTCGACGGTCTCGAACTGCCGTATTTCGCGGCGTTCACGCTGCTGCGCACGCCGCATGGTGAGGCGGCGCTGCGAAAGTATTTTTCGACGTATGCCGCATTGGCATCGACGCTCCAAACCGGGCTGATCCTCGAAACCGCGACCTGGCGCGCGAGCGCCGACTGGGGCGACCGGCTCGGCTACGACGCAACTGCGTTGGCCCAAGCGAATCGCCGCTCGGTGGCCCTGCTCGAGGACATCCGCGCCGAATACGAGACCGGTCGCACGCCCGTCGTCATCAGCGGCTGTATCGGACCGCGCGGCGACGGCTACGTGCCCGATGCCTCGATGTCGGAGACCGAGGCCGAAACCTATCACCGCCGGCAGATCGACACGTTCGCCGGGACCTCCGCCGATCTCGTCACCGCCATCACGATGAACTACTGCGAGGAAGCCGTCGGCATCGCGCGTGCGGCACGCACCGCCGGCCTGCCGGTCGTGATCTCGTTCACCGTCGAGACCGACGGCCGGCTGCCGACGGGGCACGCGCTCGCCGACGCGATCGCCCGCGTCGACGACGCGACCGCGGGCTACCCGGCCTACTACATGCTCAACTGCGCGCATCCCCGTCATTTCGAGGCAATCGTCGAGCCCGGCGCGTCCTGGGCGAACCGCATCCGCGGACTGCGCGCGAACGCCTCGCGGCGCAGCCACGCGGAACTCAACGAGGCGCCGGATCTCGACATCGGCGACCCGGCCGAACTCGGCGCCGACTACGCCGCGCTGCGCCGGCAGCGGCTGCCCGGCCTCAACGTCATGGGCGGCTGCTGCGGTACAGACCATCGCCATGTCGAACAGATCGCGGCGGCCTGCCTGCCGCTGTTCCGGCACGATTGACCGATGCGCGATTTCCCGCGATCCGCGCCGTTGCGACTGACCGCCGCGAGCGCGTCACGGCGCTCGTGTATGTTCGGACAATGTCCGTCTTCGAGCCGAACCGCGTGACTGCTGCTACCGCTGACAACAAGGCCGGCCGCCGCGAGTGGATCGGCCTGGCCATCCTCGCACTGCCCTGCCTCGTCTACGCGATGGATCTGACGGTTCTGAACCTCGCGCTGCCGGCCATCAGTGCCGAGCTCAATCCCTCGACGAGCGAACTGCTGTGGATCGTCGACGTGTACGGGTTTCTCGTCGCCGGCTGCCTGATCACGATGGGCACGCTCGGCGACCGCATCGGGCGCCGGCGCCTGCTGCTGGCCGGTGCGGCCGCCTTCGCCATCGCGTCGATCGTCGCGGCGTTCTCCGACAGCGCCGGGATGCTGATCGCAATGCGCGCGCTGCTCGGCATCGCCGGCGCGACGCTCGCGCCGTCGACGATGTCCCTGCTGCGCAACATGTTCCATGACGAGCACGAGCGGCAGTTCGCGATCGGCGTCTGGATCGCGAGTTTCTCGGTCGGCGGCGCGATAGGTCCGCTGGTCGGCGGTTTGCTGCTGCAGTGGTTCTGGTGGGGCGCGGCCTTTCTCGCGGCGGTTCCCGTGATGGTGCTGCTGCTCGTGCTCGGGCCGCGGCTGCTGCCGGAATACCGCGATCCCGACGCGGGCCGGCTCGATCCGGTCAGCATGGTGCAGTCGCTGCTCGCGGTGCTCGCCACCGTCTACGGCCTCAAACACGTCGCCGAATACGGCGTGCAGCCGGTCTCGCTCGCCGCCCTCGCGCTCGGCGTGCTGCTCGGCGTGCTGTTCCTGCGGCGCCAGCGACAGATCGACTATCCGTTTCTCGATCTCGCGCTGTTCCGCCGGCCCGCATTCAGCGCCTCGATCGTGGCCTATGCGCTGGCCGGTCTGTCGATGATGGGCGTATACATTTTCATGACGCAGTATCTGCAGCTCGTGCTCGGACTGACGCCGCTGCAGGCCGGACTCGCGACCCTGCCGTGGTCGGTCAATTTCGTGATCGGGTCGCTGCTCGCGCCGCGCTGGGCGCAGCGTTTCGGCGAGAAGCGCGTGATGGTCGGCGGCCTGTTGCTCGCCGCGTTCGGCCTGTTCGTCACGGCGGCCGTCGTCGAGCCCTACGGGTTATGGATTCTGATCGCCGGCATGCTCGCGATGAGCCTCGGCATGGCGCCGGTGTTCACGGTCGGCAACGAACTGATTCTCACGACCGCGCCGCCGGAGCGCGCCGGCGCGGCGGCCGCGCTGTCGGAAACCAGCGCCGAACTCAGCGGCGCGCTCGGCATCGCGCTGCTCGGCAGCCTCGGCATGGTGCTGTACCGCCTCTGGCTCGCGCCGTTGATTCCGGTGGGCGTCAACGCCGTGGAGGCCGAACGCGCGCTCGCGACGCTCGGCGGTGCGGTCGCCGTCGCCGCCGGACATCCGGCGAGCGGCTTCGCCCCTGCGGCCGGCGCCGCGTTCACCGATGCGATGCGCGCGATTGCGGTAATCGGCGCAATCGCGCTGCTGCTGGCGAGCTGGATGACCGCGCGCATGCTGCGCGACGGCATCGGCGAAGGTCACGCCGCGGGCGGGTCCGACGCGGACCTGCGCGAGACGTCCTGACGCGACGCCGCGCCGCGTTGCCGGCGCGGGGCGCACCTAGGTCGGCGACAGCAGCTCCAGCAGCCACGCGCGCGCGCGCAGCCAGTCGCGCTGTATCGTGCGCAGCGGTACGCCGAGCGCTTCGGAGGTTTCCTGCGCGGAATAGCCGCCGAAGTAGCGGCATTCGAAGACGCGCACGAGGCGCGGGTCGACGTCGGCGAGTCCCTGCAGCGCCTGATCGATGGTCAGCAGTTCGTCGGCCTCGGACTGCAGCGGCAGTTCGACGTCGTCGATCGTCACGGTTTCGGCGAGCGCGCCGCGCTTGTCGGCGAGCCGGTTGCGCGCATAGCTCACGATGAACTGGCGCATCGCGTGGCTGCAGATCACCATCAGATGCGCGCGGTCGTTCGCATCGAGCGAATGCTGCCGCGCAAGCTTGAGATACGTCTCGTGCACGACGCCGGTCGTGTTCAGCGTGAGTCCCGGCCACTGCCGGACATGCCGGCGCGCGATGCGGCGCAGATCGTCGTAGATCAGCGGAACCAGACCGTCGAGCGCCCCCGGCGTTCCGTTGCGGTAGGCGGCCAGCAGTTCCTGCAGCTTGTCTTCCATCGTGCGTCGGCCCGGACACGGCACGTCGATCGTGCAGGGACGCGCGCCGCGTCGCCGGTCCCTGCAACGTCGCGCCGCGCGGCATGGATTCGAAATCCCTGCCGCGGAGCGATCGTCGCCGCGCGAATCATGTGGATTCCGGCCGGACCGGTCAACCGCTCTTCACGTGCGCGGGTTGCCGGTAACGTGACGTGGCGCAAGCGCCGGCATCGGGCGGCGCGGACAATGACAGCATTTCGCGCCGGACGACGTCTGTCGGTCGTACCGTGCCGTGTCATCGGGGGAATTCCATGCTGCGCCTTCTGCTGTGCCTCAGCCTCTTCGCCGCCGCCGCGACCGCGGCCGCCGACGACACCATATTCGCCTCGAGCTTCGAGAAGCGCTGGGTCGCCGGCTATCACGTCGGCTATCAGCGCGACCTGTATCCGACTGCGGAAATCGACTTCTCCACAATGACCCATGTCGTCGTCGGCCGCGTGACGCCGAACGCGAACGGCACGGTCAACACGCATTTCGACATCGACAACGTCAACGGCCCGATCTGGGCGCAGCAGGTGTCGGCGGCCGCGCGCGCGAACGGCGTCAAGCCGATCCTCATGGTCGGCGGCGCCGGCGAATACGCCGGCTGGGTCGGCGCGGCATCGAACGCGAACCGCGCGACCTTCGTGACGAACCTGCTCGCGGCCATGGACAACCTCGGCTTCGACGGCCTCGACCTCGACTGGGAACCGATCCAGACCAGCGACGAACCGAATTTTCTCGCACTCGCGCAGGCGCTGCGCACCGCACGGCCGAACCTCGTGCTGACCGTGCCGGTCGGCTGGATCAACGCGAATTTCGCGAGCACGCCGAATCCGTTCTTCCGCGCGATCGCGCCGCTGTTCGACCAGATCAACGTGATGAGCTACGACATGGCCGGCGACTGGGACGGCTGGCAGAGCTGGCACAGCTCCGCACTCGCCGGCGCGGCCGGCAACACGCCGAGTTCGGTCGAGACCAGCGTGGAGTTCTACCTGCGCTCGGGCGTCCGGCGCGCCCGGCTCGGCATCGGCATTCCGTTCTATGGCACCTGCTGGCGCAACGTCAGCGCACCGCGCCTGTTCGGCGGCACCGTCGTCGCGAGCGACAACGTGCTGAGCTATCGCAACATCGTGCGCGACTACTACAGCGCGCCGCGCTATTCCTGGGATGCCGCGGCCTCGATGGGCTATCTCGGATCGCCCACGGCGTTCGGGCCGCAGCAGTGCAATTTCCTGTCCTACGATGACGAAACCTCGATCGCCGCGAAAGGCGCCTACGTGCGCCGCAGCGGTCTCGGCGGAACCATCATCTGGACCATCGGTCAGGGACATATCCCCGAACGTCCTGCCGGCCAGCGCGATCCGCTGCTGCAGGCGATCAGGAATTCCTTCCTCTGATCCGAGCCACAGTCATGCTGACCACGCTGGCGTTGCTGTTTGCCCTTCAGTCGCCCGCCGCGACCGCCGACTGCGCCGCGCTCTACGCGACGCACCTGCGCACCGACCTCGGTCTTCCGCTCGATGCGTTCGACCAGACCGAAGGCCAGGGCTTCCGCGCGCTCGCCGCCGCCGGCTGTTCGCGCGAAGCCGGCGATCTGATCGAAGCCTGGATCGCGCGGCACCCGCCGGCGCCGTCGCAGGTCCACTGGCACCTCGCCCAGCAGCGCGCGGAACACGACGATCGTCCCGCCGCAATCGCCGCCGCGCGCCGCTCGCTGAAATCCGGCGAAGCCACCGACGCCGCATTCAAGTGGAACGACTACGTACTCGCGACGATCGCATTCCTCGAACGCGACCGCCCTGCGTTCGACCGCCATCGCGCCGTGCTCGCCGCCGCCGGTTCACATGCGGGCAACGCGATGAACCTGCGGCTCATCGATGCGCTTGGGCGGCACTTCGATCTGGACTACCGGCAGGCCGTTGCGAAGGGGCTTGCCGAAGCGCGCTAAAGAGCACTTCGGCAAATGTGTCCGCAGCGAACTACGGCAGAGAGAAGCCGTCGCGAAAGATGCGGTCGATCGCGCCCGCTGCATGGAAATTGTTGCGGGTGTCGCTTTCGAACAAACTCTCCGGCGCGAACACGACGGCGCGCGGCGTCGCGGCGGCGGCAGTCGGCCATTCGAGCGCACGCATAACACCGGTCAAGCGTAGACGCGCCCCGGGCAACGCGTTGAAGCGAACCGTGATCTGGCCGTCGCGGACGTCGATCGTGCACTGCGTCTGTCCGCTGCCGCTGCAGACCAGCCCGCTGTGCGTGCCATGCCATGGCGGGTCGATGACCAGCGTCACGCCTTGCACTGCAGCGTCACCGTCGTAGCGGACGCTGACTCCGAGCGGCAGGTTGGCTCCGGACGCGAAGGACTCGGGCAACTCGTCGATCTGCACGGAAAGATCGCCGCGCTGCGTTACGGCATAGTCCTGCAGCGCCACACGCAGCGTCGACGGCAACGGCGCGCGGTCGACCGTTCCCACCTGGACCATCGTGTCGTCCTGATACGGCCGCAGCACGAAGTCCCAGATCGTATGCGGCGTTAGCGGCGTCACGGACGACGGGCGGTAGAACTGGCCGCCTATCGGGAATCCGTTGTCGAGATCGAAGCGCACGAGAAAGGCCGCGCCAACGAAGCGATCGGTCTGATTGCGGTACAACCAGCCGCGGCCGCTCGCATCGACGACGAAGTCGGCAAGAATGTCGTTCGGCATCGCTGGATCGTTGCCATGAGCCCAGGCGTAGCGCAGCGCCGATCCATCGGCAAGCACGCGAAGCAGGCGCGGCGCACTGAGAATGTTCGCGATGCCCGTTTCGACGTTGCCGGCAACCATCACGTCCCCGCCGGCCAGCGGCACGAGCCGGATCGCGCGGAAGCGTTCGCCTTCGGCCAGAGGCAGCGAGAGCTCCCAGACCACCTGCCCGGTGCCCGCCGTGCGTTTCGTCACGACGAGGGGTCCGCCGTTGACCTGAGCGCCGGAGACCGTGAAGAACGCGTTCTCGCCGACCGCAGCCGCGATCAGCGCCGCGGAAGCCGGCACCGGTGACTGCCAGATCGTGTCGCCGCCCGCACCGTCGAGGCGCTGCAGGTTCGGCGCCGGGAAGTACCGCTCGTACGGCGCAACAACGATGTCGTCTTCGACCGAAATCGCCTGTGCCGGCGCTATGAGATCGCCGGCGTTGTGTTCGCGATCGACGAGCATGCGCCCCCAGCGTTCCGCGCCGTCGCTGCCCGCGAAGCGCCAAGCCTGCT
>CAMLLF010000187.1 GCA_946480705.1 uncultured Lysobacteraceae bacterium
CAGCTATGTCTATGACAAGGCGCCCGAAGGCGCGGGTAACGGCAAGCATGATCATGTGGTGTTCGAAACCGACGCGCCCGCACTCGTGCTGATGCCGCTCAGCCAGCGCAACGGCGCGGCCGAATCCGATCAGCTCTGGTTCCGCGTCGTGCGCGACCACGGCTGCTGGTGGCTCGATCCGCGGCCGCAGCGCATCGAACCGCAGCACGAGCCCGAACCCGAGCCGCAGTATGTGGAAGCGCCCGCACCGTCCGACGAGGCGATCGCGCGCGGCCTTTGGTAGTGCCGGTCACTTCACCGACGAGGATCCGACCATGATTCCGAAGACTGTCGTCGCTGCCGTAGTGCTGCTCGCCGCCGCGCCGGCGTTCGCGGCGAACATCGTCACGGCGCCGCAGGGCGGCGTCGCGCGCTGGGCCGGACTCGATGCCGCCGACTGCGGCGTCTACGGCAAGCGCTACGCCGCGATCGCGAAAGCCTGCTACTACCCGGTCGACATCCGCGCGAAGCCCGGGCGCTACGAGATCGCGCTCTGGGAAGCCGGCGGCAAAATGCACCGCGGCACGCTGATCGTGGAAGATGCGAAGTTTCCCGAAGTGGACATGGAGCTGCCGCCGGAACTCGCGCGCTATATCGACGTGTCGGGCGAGGACCGCGCGCGCGCCGCGCGCGAGACCGGCGAGGTGCGGAAGATCCTGGGCGGCACGCTCGACGCGCCGCGCTTCACCTTGCCGCTGGGCAAGCCGACCGCGAGCCTGCCGCGCAGCGAGGACGATTTCGGCAGCCTGCGTACGTTCAACCACAAGCACAAGAGCCTGCACAGCGGGCGCGACTATCCGGTCGGCGACGGCAACGCCGTGCGTGCGGTCGCCGACGGCCGCGTCGTGCTCGCGGCCGATCACTTCTTCACCGGCAACGCGGTCTACGTCGACCACGGCGGCGGTCTCGTCAGCATGAATTTCCATCTCGGCTCGATCGCGGTGAAAACCGGCGACGCGGTCAAGCGCGGCCAGAACCTCGGCAAGATCGGCGGCACGGGCCGTGCAACCGGACCGCACCTGCACCTGGGCCTGCGCTGGCTCGGCAAGCGCATCGATCCGGCATTGCTGCTCGCGTCGCCCGACGCGTTGCCGAGCGTGGCCGACAGCGCACGCGAAGCGGACGAGAAGATCCATGAGGCGCAGCAGCGCGAGCCCGACGAGAACGACGCGCCGCTCGACGACGAGTGACACGACTCAGATACGCAGATCGAGCCGCAGCAGGATCGCGAGGCCGAACACCGCGAACAGCGCCGCGGCGACGTAGCGCATGGCCGCGAGCGGAAAGCGCCGCGCGAGCGACTCGCCGACGAGCACGGCGGGCACGTTCGCCGCCATCATGCCGAGCGTCGTACCGAGCGTGACCAGCGTCAGGCTCGCGTACTTCGCGCCGAGCGCGACGGTCGCGAGCTGGGTCTTGTCGCCCATCTCGGCAATGAAGAACAGCACGAGCGTCGTGCCGAACGCGCCGTAGCGTCCCGTCTTCGGTTCCGCCTCGAGCGTGTCGGGAATCAGCGCCCAGGCGGCGAACGCGAAGAAGGCGAGGGCGAGCAGCCAGCGCAGCAGATCCGGACCGAGCGCATGCGCGACCCAGCCGCCGACGAGCGCGGCGAACAGATGGTTGAGTACGGTTGCTGCGAAGATGCCGGCGATGACGGCGCCGTGGCGGCCGCGAAAGCGCGCCGCGAGGATGAACGAGAGCAATTGCGTTTTGTCGCCGATCTCGGCGACGGCGACCATCGCGAACGACGCGAACAAGGCTTCCACTGGACGTATCCCGGGGCCGGCGAGCGGAAACCAATGACCCTGCCATCCATCGCCGGCCCGGCTGCGGATCGCAGAGTCAAAGGTCTCGCCGAGCAGAAACTGCCGCCGACGCCATGGTCTGTGGACCAAGTGTGTTGACGTCGGCACCTCCGTGCGGAGGCGGCTACTCCCCAATGACGGCGCGCAATCTAGTGGCTGTCCCGGTATGAAGCAAGCGAGCCGGGCTGCGACCTTGGTCGCGTTCGCGTGCTTCGCATACACCCCTTGACCGCAGGTCGGTCGTCGCCGTACCGTCGCGCCGTCGCGGTTATCATCTCTCTATCGCGATTGAGAGATGGAATTAAAAGGGAAGCCGGTACGGCCAAGGCCAAATCCGGCGCTGCCCCGCAGCGGTGTGTGGAAACGACCTTCGCCTCAGGCACTGGCTCCTCGCGGGCCGGGAAGCGGCGAACAGTAGGTGGGACAGCGATGTCCCGCGTCCACGAGCCCGAAGACCTGCCGCGACCGGGGAGCGATCCCCGTCTGACCTGGATCTTCCGAGGGGAAGGGCCGGTACCCGTCGCGCGCTGAGCGGCGGTGTCCGGCCGCGCCCGCGGAAGTCCGGTTCGCCCGAGGGGGCGAAGGTCGGCCGCGACGCCGGCGGCGCGCGGTTCCTTCGTTCCTCCATTCCCACGAATCGAGGACAAGACGATGGCTTTGGTAACGAACCTGGGTTTTCCGCGCATCGGCGCGCGCCGCGAATGGAAGTTCGCGCTGGAAGCGTACTGGCGCGGCGACAGCAATGCGGACGAACTCGCAGCGACCGCGCGCGCGCTGCGTCTGCGGCACTGGCAACTGCAGCGCGACGCCGGTGCGGACGTCGTGCCGTGCAACGATTTCTCGGCCTACGACCACGTGCTCGACGCGGCTTGGCTCGTCGACGCGATCCCCGCGCGCTACCGCGCGCTGGCCGACCGCGATGCGACCGCGGGCTATTTCGCGCTCGCGCGCGGCCTGCAGCGTGACGGCATCGATCTGCCCGCGCTCGAGATGACGAAGTGGTTCGACACGAACTATCACTACCTCGTGCCCGAACTGGAGGCCGGGCAGACCTTCCGGCTGCGCGGCGACAAACCCGTCGCGGCGTTTCTCGACGCGCGCGCCGCAGGCTTCGCGGCGCGCCCGGTACTGCTGGGGCCCGTCAGTTTCCTGCTGCTCGCGAAATCCGTCGACGGCAGCGACCGGCTCGCGCACGTCGACGCGCTGGCCGCGGTCTACGCGGAACTCCTCGCGCAGCTCGCGGCGGCCGGCGCGGACTGGGTGCAGATCGACGAACCCTGCCTCGTGCTCGATCTCGATGCCGCCGCGCGCGATGCGTACCGCCGCGCGTACGCGAGGTTCGACGGCATGCAGCGACCGAAGCTGATGCTCGCGACATATTTCGGCGCGCTCGCCGACAACCTCGATCTTGCGCAGTCGCTGCCCGTCGACGGCCTGCACGTCGATCTCGTGCGCGCGCCGCAACAGCTCGGCGACGTGCTCGACACGCTGCCCGTGTCGCGCGTGCTCTCGCTCGGTCTCGTCGACGGACGCAATGTCTGGCGCGGCGATCTCGACGCGGCGCTGACCGCCGCGCGCCGCGCGGAACAGCGTGTCGGCAGCGCGCGCCTGCAGCTCGCCGCGTCGTGTTCGCTGCTGCACGTGCCGATCGACGCCGCGCTCGAAACCGCGATGTCGCCGCACATCGCCGCGTGGCTCGCCTTCGCGGCGCAGAAGGTGCAGGAACTGCGCATCGTCGCCGACGCGCTTGCCGGCGATCCATCGGCGGAGGCTGCGCTGATCCAGGCGCGCACCGCGCGCGCGCGGCGCGCGCTGTCGCCGCTCGTGAAGCGCGCCGACGTCGCCGCGGCGCTGGACGCCGCCGATTCGCTGCCGCCGCGCCGCGCCACGCCGCATGCACAGCGCCGCATCGTGCAGCAGCGGCTGCTGCAGCTGCCCGCGTTTCCGACCACGACGATCGGCTCGTTCCCGCAGACCGCCGAAATACGCGACGCGCGCGCGCGGCACCGCGCCGGGAAACTGTCGGACGCCGACTACGATGCGTTCCTGGCCGCGCAGACCGAGACCTGCGTGCGCCTGCAGGAAGACCTCGGCCTCGACGTGCTCGTGCACGGCGAGTTCGAGCGCAACGACATGGTCGAATATTTCGGCGAACAGCTCGCGGGCTTCGCGTTCTCGCGCCACGGCTGGGTGCAGAGCTACGGCTCGCGCTGCGTGAAGCCGCCGATCATCTACGGCGATGTGCAACGTCCCGCGCCGATGACGGTGCGCTGGTCGCACTACGCGCAGTCGCTGACCGAGCGGCCGATGAAAGGCATGCTGACCGGCCCCGTGACGGTGCTGCAGTGGTCGTTCGTGCGCGACGACCAGCCGCGCGCGACGACGTGCCGGCAGATCGCGCTCGCACTGCGCGAGGAGGTCAACGATCTCCAAGCCGCCGGCATCCGCGTGATCCAGATCGACGAACCGGCGCTGCGCGAAGGACTGCCGCTGCGCCGCCGCGACTGGCAGCACTATCTCGACTGGGCCGTGGACTGTTTCCGGCTGACCGCGTCGGGCGTGGCCGACACGACGCAGATCCACACCCACATGTGCTACTCGGAGTTCAACGACATCATGCCGGCGATCGCCGCGATGGACGCCGACGTGATCTCGATCGAGACCTCGCGTTCGCGCATGGAACTGCTCGATGCGTTCGTGCGCTTCGCGTATCCGAACGACATCGGCCCCGGCGTCTACGACATCCATTCGCCGCGCATCCCCGACACGGCGGAAATGCTCGCGCTGCTGCACAAGGCCGTCGCCGTGCTGCCGCGCGAGCGGCTCTGGATCAATCCGGACTGCGGCCTGAAGACCCGCGGCTGGCCCGAGACGCGGCGCGCGCTGGAAGCGATGGTCGCGGCGGCGCGCGTGTTGCGCGAGGCGGCGTAGCCGCCGGGCGGGGAATGGGGAGTAGGGAATGGGGAATCGCAAAAGGCGCCGCAGGAAAGCCTTTTCGCAAGGCGGCGGGGACCCGGGCTTTTGCTCTTGCTGCGACGATTTCCCGTTCCCGATGCCCCATTCCCGTCGTCAGGGCTTGACTCTGGACCCGGGTCCAGGGTCCACACTCGCGCCAGGAGACCCGCCATGACCCGATACAGCATCGGCGACCTCGCGCAGCGCGCGGGCGTCGCGATCGACACGATCCGCTACTACGAACGCGACGGCCTGCTGGCGCCAGCCGGGCGTTCGGCCGCCGGCTATCGCCATTACGACGACACCGGCCTCAAGCGCCTGACCTTCATACGGCGCGCCAAGGCGCTCGGCTTTTCGCTCGAGGATATCCGCGGCCTGCTCGCACTGAGCGAGCAGGCCGACATCGCCGAGGTCCGCCGCACCGCGCAGGGCAAGCTCGCCGACATCGAACAGCGCATCGCCGAACTCGAACGCATACGCGCCGGCCTGCGGGCGTTGATCGCCGCCTGTCCGGGGCACGGCCGCGCCGAGGCCTGCCCGATACTCAATGCATTGACCGGAGATGCGTCGTGAACGCGCCGCATTCCTGCTGTCACGGCGGCGCAGCGCACGCGCACGCTGCGGGTTCCGCGCTACGCGATCCGGTCTGCGGCATGACGGTCGCGCCGGATTCCCCGCACCACGCGCGGCATGACGGCGTCGATCACCGCTTCTGCTCGGCGCGCTGCCGCGAACGCTTCGTCGCCGATCCCGCGCGTTTTCTGTCGCCCGCGGCCGAGACGGCGGCGGTCGGGGCGGCTCCGGTCGATGGCGCAATGTATACCTGTCCCATGCACCCTGAAATCGCGCGGCCGGGGCCGGGCATCTGCCCGCTCTGCGGCATGGCGCTGGAGCCGGTGATGCCGCAGGCCGACGCCGGCGAAGCGTCCGAAGAACTGGTCGATTTCCGCCGCCGTTTCCTGCGGACGCTGCCGCTGACGATCGCGGTATTCGTGCTGGCGATGTCCGGCGACCGGCTGTTCGCGCTGCCGCACGCGATGCGCAATGCGATCGAGCTCGTGCTGAGCGCGCCGGTCGTGCTCTGGGCCGGCCTGCCGCTGCTCGCGCGCGGCGTGCAGTCGCTGCGCAATCGCCATCTGAACATGTGGACGCTGATCGGGATCGGCGTCGCCGCGGCGTTCGGCTACAGCGTCGTTGCCACACTCGTGCCGGGACTGTTCCCGGACGCGTTCCGCATGCACGGCCGCGTCGGCGTCTACTTCGAAGCCGCCGCGGTCATCGTGTCGCTGACCCTGCTGGGGCAGGTGCTCGAACTGCACGCGCGTTCGGCCACGTCCGTGGCGATCCGCGCGCTGCTCGGCCTCGCGCCGAAGACCGCGCGACGGCTGCGCGAGGACGGCGGCGAGGAAGACGTGCCGCTGGCCGACGTAGCGCCCGGCGACCGCCTGCGCGTGCGGCCCGGCGAGAAGATCCCGGTCGACGGCGAGGTGCTGGACGGACGTTCCGCCGTCGACGAATCGCTGCTGACCGGCGAATCGCTGCCGGTCGAGAAGGCGCCGGGACAGCGTGTGATCGGCGCATCGATGAACGGCAGCGGCAGCCTCGTCGTGCGCGCGACCCAGGTCGGCGCGGCCGGACTGCTCGCGCAGATCGTGAAGCTCGTCGCCGACGCGCAGCGTTCGCGCGCGCCGATGCAGCGGCTGGCCGATCGCGTCGCCGGCGTGTTCGTCGTCGGCGTGCTCGCGGTCGCGCTGCTGACTTTGCTGGGCTGGGGACTGCTCGGTCCCGACCCGGCCTGGACCCACGCGATCGTCAACGCCGTCTCGGTGCTGATCATCGCGTGCCCCTGCGCGCTCGGCCTTGCGACACCGATGTCGATCATGGTCGCGACCGGCCGCGCCGCGCGCGCCGGCGTGCTGTTCCGCGATGCCGAGGCGCTGGAGCGGCTGCGCGAGGTCGACACGGTGGTGCTCGACAAGACCGGCACGCTGACCGAAGGCCGGCCGGTACTGCACGAGATCGTCGCGGCGCCCGGCATGTCGGACGACGATCTGCTGCGCCGCTCGGCGAGCCTCGAGCAGGCCAGCGAACATCCGCTCGGCATCGCGATCATCGCTGCGGCGCGCGAACGCGGCCTCGCGCTGTCGACGGTGACGACCTTCGACTCGATCGCGGGGCAGGGCATCGCCGGCGAGGTCGACGGTGTGCGTCTCGCGCTCGGCAACGCGGCGCTGATGCAGTCGCTGGCCGTGGACCTCGCCGCGCTTTCCGGCATTGCCGAGCGGCTGCGCGCATCCGGCGCGAGCGTGCTGTTCGCGGCGATGGACGGTCGCGCGGCGGGCCTGATCGCCGTGGCCGACCCGGTGAAGCCGGGCACGGCCGCAGCCTTGCGCGCGCTGCGCGAAGCCGGACTCGCGATCGTCGTGGCGTCCGGCGACGCGCCCGCGACCGTGCGCGCCGTCGCCGCGCAGC
>CAMLLF010000188.1 GCA_946480705.1 uncultured Lysobacteraceae bacterium
GCCCGCGCACGGCGGCAGCGGCGGAAGTCGGCGACGGTTCGCTCGTGCTCGCGTTTCCCGACGCGGGTGTCGAGGTCTACCGCGTACCGACGACGCGCGGCGCCCGCTCGCTTGCGCAGCGCAAGAGCGCATTGCGCGCGTCACCCGACGTGCGCTTCGCCGGCGGCGTGTTCGTCGACGCGGTCGCCAAGAAGCCGGTGGTCTACACCGAGAACCTGTTCATCAAGTTCACCGATGCGACCGACCCTGACGACGCACTCGCGGTGCTGCGCGACGCCGGACTCGCGGTCAAGCAGAACGTCGGCTATGCGACGAACGCGTACTTCGTCGCGGCACCCGAGGGCACCGGCGAAGCCGTGTTCGAGATTGCCGAGCGCCTGCTGCAGCGCGACGACGTCGAGTACTGCCATCCCGAGCTGATTCGCGAGCGCGCGATGAAGGCGATCGCTCCGTCGCAGTGGCATCTCGCGAAGACCACGATCGCGGGCCGCGTCGTCGACGCGCATGCCGGTGTGGCCGCGGCACACGCGATCGCGCAGGGCGCCGGTACGACCATTGCGATCATCGACACTGGCATCGATATCGATCACGTCGAATTCGGCGGCGGAGGCAAGATCGTCGCGCCGCGCGACGCGACCGGCAAGACGGCCGATCCGCGGCCGGTCGCCGCGAGCGAAAGCCATGGCACGGCCTGCGCCGGCGTTGCCTGCGCCAGCGGCAGCGACGGTGCGAGCGGCGTCGCGCCGCAGGCGCGGCTGATGCTGATCCGCCTGTGCTCGGGCCTGGGTTCGCAGAACGAGGCCGATGCGTTCAAGTGGGCCGCCGATCACGGTGCCGACGTGATCTCGTGCAGCTGGGGCCCGGCCGACGGCGACTGGTTCGATCCGGCCGATCCGGTGCACAACCAGTTCGCGCCGCTCGGCGCGCAGACACGCCTTGCGATCGACTACGCCACGACGCACGGCCGCAACGGCAAGGGCTGCGTCATCCTGTTCGCCGCCGGCAACGGCAACGAATCCGTCGACAACGACGGTTATGCGAGCTATGCCAGGGTGATCGCGGTCGCCGCGTGCAACGACCGCGGCCTGCGCAGCGTGTACAGCGACTTCGGCGCGGCGATCTGGTGCGCGTTCCCGAGCAGCGACTTCGGCCACGCGCCGTTCAATCATCCCGAGCCGCTGACGCCCGGCATCTGGACGACGGACCGTTCCGGCGCGCCCGGCTACAACGATGGCCGCGCGTCGCAGGGCGACGTGCGCGGCGACTACACGAACGGCTTCGGCGGAACCTCGAGTGCCTGTCCCGGCGCGGCCGGCGTCGCGGCGCTCGTGCTGTCGGTGAATCCTGCACTGCGCTGGCACGAAGTCCGCGACGTGCTTGCGCGCGCGTGCGATCGCATCGATCCGCAGGGCGGCGCCTATGACGCTGCGGGCCGCAGTTCGAAGTACGGCCATGGCCGGCTCAACGCGCTCGCCGCCGTCACGCTCGCGCAGCCGGAACCGCAGAACGTCGCGGACGTCACGCGCGTGTTCAACGCGCCCGTGCCGGACCTGCAGACCGTGACCTTCACGCTCGATGTCGCCGACGCGACGCCGATCGAGAGCGCCGTCGTGCAGATCGATCTGCGCCACACCTACGTCGGCGACCTCGTCGTGACGCTGCGTCCGCCGGAGGCCACCGGTGCCGGCGCGATCGTGCTGCACGACCGTGCCGGCGGCCCGGCGCACGACATCCGACGCAGCTACGACACGACCGCGGCGCCGGCCCTTGCGAATGTCGTCGGCAAGAGCGGCAAGGGCACCTGGACGCTCGAGATCAGAGACGCCGCGGCGCAGGATTCCGGCAGGCTCGTCTCGTTCGGCGTGCGGCTCGGCTTCGCGCATCCGGACCGCGTCGCGCCCGCTGCGCCGGTTGCCGTCGCGAAACGGGTGCCGGCACGACGCACTGTCGCGAAGAAAGCGGCGGCACGTCCGAAGGCTGCGCCGAGGCGCAAACGCGTCTAGGGCGGACGAGGCGTGGACGACCGCGCGTCGGAACGCCGTTGCGGCGTCCCACGCGCCGGCTTACCGCCGATACACGATGAACGACGTGCGCCGGGCGAGCGTGTCGTAGAGCGAACGCGCCGGCGCGTTGAATTCCTGCGTGTGCCAGTAGACGCGTTCGGCGCCGCGCGCGTCGGCCTGGGCGTAGACCGCTTCGATCAGCGCGCGGGCCACGCGTCCGCCGCGCTGCTCGGGCGCGACGAACACGTCTTCGAGATAGCAGTAGCCGCGCAGCGACCACGTCGACGCATGAAACAGCGCGTTCGCGAAGCCGATCGGCCGGCCGTCCTCGTCGAGCGCGACGAGGCCGACGAGATCGGCGCCTTCGCACAGTCGCGCAAAGGTGCGATCGGTGATCTCCGCATCGACCTCGGCCCGATAGAACCGGCAGTAAGCGGACCACAACGGATCCCAGCCGGCGCGATCCTGCGGAATGATGCGGCGTATCGAAACGGACATGGCGACTCCGGCAGATGTGCGGGGCGGGTCTGCATTGAAGCAAAGCCGCGGCGGCCGAGTGCAGGCCAATTCGCGGTGAATCGGCGGGGCCGGCGGGCAGGTCACGCCTTCAGCGTCAGCGCGAGCAGCCGCTCGAACATGCCGCGCGACCTCGCGCGGTCCAGCCACCACTGCTGCGCGGCGCCGGTCTCGCCGGTGCGCCACGCGAGATGGAAGGTTTCCGCGGGCTTGGGCTCGTCGACGTCGCGGATCACGAGTTCGCGGCGTTTCACCGCGGCGCGCACGAAGGGTTCCGGCAGGAAGCCGAAGCCGACGCCGGCCTTCTGCATCGCGATCTTCGCGCGCATGTCGGGCACGGTGAGCGCGTCCTGTCCGGCGAGCACGCCGACCGTGCGCGGGATCAGCTTGCGTGCCGAATCCGCGACGACGATCGCGCGATGCTGCTGCAGGTCCGCATTCGTGAGCCGTCGCCGCAGTTTCGCGAGCGGATGCGACGGCGCTACGGCGAACACGAACGACAACGTGCCGAACGGTTCGCACAGATGCCCGCCGCCCGAAGGGCCGTCGCCGGCCGCACCGATCAGCACGTCGACGCGGCGGTCGAGCAGCGCCTCCCAGGTGCCGGTCAGCGCGTCCTGTACGACGCGCAGGCGCGTGTGGCGCGTGACCGCGTAAAAGTCGCGCAGGTCGGCCGCAAGCGCGGCCGGGTCGAACAGCGAATCGAGACCGATCGCGAGCGAGGTCTCCCAGCCCGCGGAAACTTTCTTCACGCGCAGCTCGAGGTCGATCGCCGCGCGCAGCAGGTGGCGCCCCTCGGCGAGCAGTTCGCGTCCGGCGGCAGTCAGCGTCGCCTTCGGACCCTGGCGCTCGAACACGCGCACGCCGAGGTCTTCCTCGAGCCGGCCGACGGTGTAGGAAATCGTCGACGGTACCTTATGAAGCGCTTTGCCGGCCGCAGCGAACGAACCGCGCCGGTCGATGGCGTCGAGGATCTGCAGCGCGTCGAGGGACAGTTTCAACATTCGAAAAATTCGATGCAAGGACGGAAAAATACTCGCTTTTCGCGGCGACCGACGGCTCGCATACTGCACGCCGAGCAGGAAAGACCCGCGAAACGCAGCGTATCAGATAAGCCGCGCGGCCTTTTGCGATATTCGACATTTTCGATCTACTTTCGGGAGAACGCCATGATGCAGATCCGCAGAAGCGAGCAACGCGGTCATGCCGAGCACGGCTGGCTGAGTTCGCGCCACACGTTTTCGTTCGCCGGCTACACCGATCCGCGCCACATGGGCTTCGGCCCGCTGCGCGTGATCAATGAAGACACGGTCGCCGGCGGACAGGGCTTCGGCACGCATGGCCATCGCGACATGGAGATCATCTCCTACGTGCTGCAAGGCGCGCTCGAACACAAGGACAGCATGGGCAACGGCTCGGTGCTGCGCTACGGCGACGTGCAGCGGATGAGCGCCGGCACCGGTGTCATGCACAGTGAGTTCAACCACTCGCCGACGGAATCCGTGCATTTCCTGCAGATCTGGATTTTTCCGGACCGGAACGGTCATGCGTCCGGCTACGAGGAAAAGCATTTCGACGCGGCGTCCAAGCGCGGCCGGCTGCGCCTGCTGGTGTCCCCAGACGGCCGCGACGGCTCGCTGCGCATGAATCAGGATGCTTTCCTGTATGCCGCGCTCGTCGACGGCGAGGAACGCGTCGAGCACGCGATCGCGCCGGACCGCCGCGGCTACGTGCACGTCGTTCGCGGCGCGCTGTCGGTGAACGGCCAGGTCCTGAAGGCCGGCGACGCGGCGAGCTTCGAGCAGGAGTCCCGCATCGTGCTCGATCGGGCGCAGGACGCCGAAGTGCTGGTGTTCGATCTGCCGTGAGTGCGGCAATGAGTCGGTGAACGCCGTGGCCCCCGCCGCGGCGTTCACCAGCCGAGCGCGAGTTCGAGCGCGGCATAGCGGCTGTCGCGTCCGCCGGCCGCGTGCACCGCGCGGCCGGCGTCGTAGCGCACGATCTCCGCGGCCCACTCCACGTTGGGCCGCAGCCGGCCGTCCAGACGCATTTGCGCATAGGTTGCCGTGTAGCGGCCACCGCGACCCGCGGTGCCGCGCAACGGCACATCGGGCTGCAGATAGACCGCATCGTGCGTCGTGCGCCGCCACAGTCCGGCGAGTGCGACGCTCCCGCGCAGATCCGGACGAAGCGACAGCGTCAGCGACGGTTTCACCTGCACGAGATTCGAATAGCCCGTGTGGCCTGCGAGCGTGAACGAATACGAGCCGTTCGCGAACAGCGGATGAAACGTGCTGACGCCGCCGTCGCCGGCGCAGCGGTCGCCGCTGGCCGTATCGAGCTGCAATCCCCAGCGCGGCGACCTGGCGGTCCGCTGCGTGTAGCCGCCGCGCAGGCCGACCGCCCAGGCGGAGATTTCGGCTGCGCCGACGTGTCCGCGCTGCAGGACCGCTTCGAAATCCCAGTCCCACGGCAGCGCGTCGCCGTCCCAGCGCAGATCGAGGCTGTGCCGCACCGCGCGGCCGACCGCATCGGTGTGACGCTCTTCGTCAGTCGCCAGACGCGCGTAGAACGCGCTCCATGTACCGTGTCGCGCGGCACGTCGCACCGAGACCAGATCGAAGCGCTGATCCCGTGCGGCACGATCGTCGAACGGCCGGCGGCTCGCGTAATCGACGGGCAGGCTCGCGAGCGCCTGCCAGATCCAGCCGTCTTGGTCGCGCCGCAGCGCGATGCCGTCGAAGGCCTGCCGCAGATTCGGTCCGTCGCGCACGCCGAGGAAACGCTGCGGCGCCACATCGAGTTCCTGGCGGCCGAGGCGCAGGTTCCAGCCGTCGCCTTCGCGCTCGACGAGGAACGTGCGCAGGTCGAGCGGATTCTCGTCGGTCGGCGCCGCGACGCGCTTGCCGTGGGCGCGCACGTCTTCGAGTTCGACGCGCGCCTGCCACTGCGTGCCGTGCCATTGCGCGTCGACGCGCAGCCGCTGCAGCAGCGCCTCGTCGCGCGGACCGCGCGTACCGTAGCCAGCGCCGTCGGCGGCTTCGAAACGAAACCGCGCGTTCGCGCCGAGCTCGATGTCCGCCGCTGCACTTTGCGTGGCGACCAGAAGCAGCGTCGCGAGACCGGCGGCCCGCCGCGCGGGACTAACCGTCGCCGTGTTGCCCATGCCGGCCGCGCACGCTCAGCAGGTGGCGAACGAGCGGCGGTTCGGGGCCTTCGTGCAACGCGACGATCTCGCGCTGCAGGTCCGCATCGGCGTTGGACACGCGGTGGTGCTGGCGCAGGTGCTCGGCCCAGGATTCGACGAGAAACCACTCGACGATGCGCTCGGGTTCCACGGCGTCTTCGGCCGCGCCCCAGAGATAGGCACCGTCCCGGCGCCGTTCCTCCGACAGCGCTTCGAGCTTGGCGAGAAATGCGTCGCGCCGTTCGGCCGGCACGCGGTACTCAAGCTGCACCAGGACCGGTCCGCGATCGCGCTCGACCGGCAGCGCGGTCAGCGGTTCGGGCCAATGCCGCGCCGGCGCGAGGTCGACATCCCCGGCCGGCAGGCGCAGGCGATACAGCGCCAGCCCGCTGAGCGCGAGGCCCGCCGCCGCGATCGCGAGCGCGACCGCCACGCCGGCGCGCTGCGCCACGAGACCCCAGCCGAAACTGCCGGCCGCGAGCGCACCGTTGAACACGGTCAGGTACACGGCGAGTCCGCGGCCGCGCACCCAGTTCGGCAGCACGCTCTGCGCCGTGCCGTTGAGCGTCGTCAGCGCGACGATCCAGGCCGAGCCGAGCACGAACAGCAGGACGACCGCCGTCGCACGCGGCGGCGCGAGCGCGAGCGCGGCCAGCACGCCGGCCGATACGAGTCCGGCGAACAGCAGCAGCCGGTCGGCCGTTGCATGGCCGCGCAGCCACGGCAGCAGGAAGGCCCCGGCGATCGCGCCGACGCCGACCGCCGCGAGCAGCAGGCCGTAGAAACCGGCGCCGCCCTGCAGCAACTGCCGCGCGATCAGCGGCAGCAGCGCCCAGACCGCGCTCGCGAATGCGAAGAAGACCGCGGCGCGCAGCAGCACGCGATGTAACTCGCGGCTGGTCCGCGCATAACGCACGCCGGCGCGGAACGCACCGAGGAACTGCTCGTTGAGCCGGTCCGCCGCTGCGACCGGGCGCCGCCACCAGAGCAGCGCAACGATCACGAACAGATAGCTCGCGACATCGGCGCCGTAGGCCGCTGTGGCGCCGAAGCTCGCGAGCAGCAGGCCGCCGAGCGCCGGTCCGATCGCGCGCGAGATGTTCACGCCGAGAGAATTCAGCGCAACCGCGGCGCGCACCGACTCCTGCGGTACGAGTTCCGGCACGATGGCCTGCCACGCCGGCATCGCGAGCGCTGCGCCGACGCCACCGAGAAAGGTCAACACGGCGAGCCAGCCGACCGTCATCGTCCCGGTCGCCGTCAGCAGCAGCATCGTGCCGCTGACGAGCATCAGCCAGACCTGCGCGAACACGAGAAAGCGCCGCCGGTCGAGGATGTCGGTCAGCACGCCCGCCGGAATCGCGAGCAGAAAGATCGGCAGCGTCGCGGCGGTCTGGATCAGCGCGACCATGGCCGGGCTCGGCGACAGGTCGGTCGCTAGCCACGCGCTCGCGACGTCGCGCATGAACGAACCGGTGTTGCCGACGATCGTCGCCGTCCAGAGCACGGCGACGTGGAACGCGAAGATGCCCGCGAGCAC
>CAMLLF010000189.1 GCA_946480705.1 uncultured Lysobacteraceae bacterium
CGAGAACGCGAGCATGGCCGACCGCACCGTGATCCAGTGGGACAAGGACGATCTCGAATCGCTGAAGCTGCTCAAGGTCGACTGCCTCGCGCTCGGCATGCTGACCTGCCTGCGGCGCTGCTTCGATCTGCTGCGCGAGCATCACGGCGTTTCGCTCGATATCGCGTCCGTCCGCGACAACGACGATGCCACCTACGCGATGATCCAGCGCGCCGACACCATCGGCGTATTCCAGATCGAGTCGCGCGCGCAGATGTCGATGCTGCCGCGGCTGAAACCCGCGAACTTCTACGATCTCGTCGTCGAGATCGCGATCGTGCGGCCCGGGCCGATCGAAGGCGGCATGGTGCATCCGTACCTGCGCCGGCGCAAAGGACTCGAAGCCGTCGAGTATCCGGAATCCACACGCAAGACGGTGGCCGAGAACGAAGACAAGAAGAATCGCATCCAGGCCATCCTGGAACGCACCCACGGCGTGCCGATCTTCCAGGAACAGGTCATGAAGCTCGTCCAGGAAGTCGCCGGCTTCACTGCGGGACGCGCCGACCAGCTGCGCCGCGCGATGGGGTCGTGGAAGCACGACGGCACAGTGGAAAAATTCCAGCAGGAAATTTTCGACGGCATGAAGCGGCAGGGCTACGAAAAATATGCCGACGGCCTGTTCAACCAGATCAAGGGTTTCGGCAGCTACGGCTTCCCCGAATCGCATTCGGCGAGCTTCGCGCTGCTCGCCTACGCCTCGTCGTACATCAAGTGCCACTACCCGGCCGTGTTCACCTGCGCGCTGCTCAATTCCCTGCCGATGGGCTTCTATGCGCCGGCGCAACTGATCCAGGACGCGCGCCGGCACGACGTGGACGTGCGCCCGATCGACGTCACGCGCAGCAGCTGGCATTGCCTGCTCGAACCCGATCGCGGAACGCTCGCGCTGCGCCTGGGTTTCTGCCTGCTCAAGGGCGCATCGGAATCCCTGGCGACACGCATCGCCGATGCGCGCGCGCAGCGCCCGTTCGAGAGCGTCGCCGATCTCGTGCAGCGCGCCGGTCTGAACCGCTTCGAAAGCGAGCGCCTCGCCGAAGCCGGCGCACTGCAGCAGCTCGCCGGGCACCGTCATCGCGCGCGCTGGTACAGCGCCGGCGCCGAGCGCCTGCCGCCGCTGCTCGCCGCGGCGCAGACCGCGGAACTCGACGTCACGCTGCGCCCGCCGACCACGGCCGAGAATGTCGAGGCCGACTACGCCACGCAGGGTTATTCGCTCGAAAGCCATCCGGTGGCGCTGATCCGGCGCGAATTGCGCAAGCAGGACTTGTCCGACTCGCGCACGATCCGCAACCAGGAACACGGCGCGCCGGCGCGCGTCGCCGGACTCGTCACGGTGCGGCAGCGGCCACCCGAGGCCGGCGGCGTCACCTTCGTCACGCTCGAAGACGAATTCGGCCAGATCAATCTCGTCATCTGGGAACGCGTCGCGCTGCGCTACCGCCGCGAACTGCTCGAATCCACGCTGCTGCGCGTCGATGGGCAGCTGCAGCTCGTCGACGGCGTCTGCCATCTCGTCGCGCATCGGCTCAAGAACCTCAGCAAGCTGCTGCCGCGCTTCGGTTCGGTGTCGCGGGACTTCCATTGAAGCGGGACCGTAGGACGCAATAACCGAAGGGCATTGCGCCGTGTCCGGTCGGGCGTCGCCACGTGGGGATGGCGCAATGCGCTGCGCTTACTGCGCCCTACGCGGCACAGATCTGCGCGATGTCCTCGTAGCCATGGAATAGCGCGTCGCGGCCGCAGCCGGGACAGCCCGGATCGCGGCCCAGGCGCAATTCACGGAAGCTCGCGGCGAGTGCGTCGTAGCAGAGCAGCCGTCCGACGAGCGGGGCGCCGCGCCCGAGCATCAATTTGATCGCCTCGGTCGCCTGCAAAAGACCGATCACGCCGGGCAGCACGCCGAGCACGCCGGCTTCGGCGCAGTTCGGCGCGTCGGCCGCGCTCGGCGGCTCCGGGAAAAGACAGCGATAGCACGGCGATTCGGCGCGACGCGCGTCGAACACGCTGACCTGTCCGGTGAAGCGATGCACCGCGCCGTAGACCAGCGGAATGGCGAGCCGGCGGCAGGCCGCATCGAGCAGATAGCGCGTCGGAAAGTTGTCGGCGCCGTCGATGACGACGTCAGCCCCCTCCAGGCAACGCTCGACGTTGGCCGCGAGCACGCGCTCGTCGACGAGTTCGATGCGAATGCGCGGATTCAGCGCACTCAGCGCCATGCGTGCGGACTCGGTCTTGCGCATACCAACGCGCGCTTCGGCGTGGACGACCTGACGCTGCAGGTTGGAACGTTCGACGCGATCGTCATCGACGAGTCGCAGCGTGCCGACGCCCGCCGCGGCCAGATACAGTGCCGCCGGCGAGCCGAGTCCACCCGCGCCGATCAGCACGACGCGCGCAGCGCCGAGCCGCGCCTGTCCTTCGACGCCGACTTCGGGCAGCAGCAGATGGCGCGAATAGCGCTCGCTGCTGTCGGCATCGAGCCCGCCGCGCTGCACCGGCAGCCCGGCTGCGAGCCACGCGGCATAGCCGCCGGCGACCGAGGCGACGTCGGCATAGCCGAGCTGCTGCAAGGTGTCGGCGGCGAACAGCGAGCGCTGTCCGCTGCCGCAGAGCGCGAGCACGCGGGTCGCGCGGTCAGGCACCTGTTCGCCGATGCGCAATTCGAGAAAACCGCGCGAAATCCCGAGCGCGCCCTGCGGCGTGCCCGGAGCGCGCTCGGCGTCGTCGCGCACGTCGACGAGCACGGCGCCGGCCGCGAGTTCGCGCGCGGCGGTCTCGGCACTCACTTCGGCGACGCGTTCGCGCAATTGCGCCAGCAGTTGATCGCGATGCAGCGCGGCGGCCATGGCGTTCCTCAGGTCAGCGGCAGGATTTCGACGCAGTCGCCGGCGGCGAGCGTCTGTCGGTCTTCGTCGACGACGACGAGGCAGTCGGCTTCGGCGACGCTGCGCAGCACGCCCGATCCCTGACGCGGAAACGGCGTGACCCAGAGCGTGCCGTCGGGGTGCGACGCGCAGGCCGCACGCAGGAACTCCGCGCGCTTGTGCAGTTTGCGCACAGGCTCGGCGAGCCGCGCGTAGCGGCGCGGCCGCTCCGCCGGATCTCGCCCGGCCCAGACGTCGAGCGCCGGCCGCAGGATCACCTGGAACGTCGCGAGCGTGGACACCGGATTGCCGGGCAGCGAGAACACGAGCGCATCGCCGATCGCGCCGAACAGCAGCGGCATGCCGGGCTTCATGCGCACTTTCCAGAAATCCACGATACCGACTTCCGCCAGCAGGCGCGGCAGGAAGTCCGCCTCGCCCGCGGACACGCCGCCGGAACTGACGACGAGATCCGCATCGGCTGCAGCCCGGCACAGTGCGTCGCGCAGGGCCGCCGGATCGTCGCGCACATGCTCGTGACGCAGCAGCGCGGCACCGGCGTCGCGCAGCATCGCCACGAGGCTGTAGCGGTTCGAGTTGTAGAGCTGGCCGTGACCCAGAACTTCGCCCGGCGCGACGATCTCGTCGCCCGTCGTCAGCAGCACGGCACGCGGTGCACGGCGTACCTCGACGTCGACGCTGCCGAACGAAGCCAGCGCGCCGAGCTGCGCCGGCGTCAGGCGCTGCCCTGCGCCGAATACGGTCTCGCCGCGCGCGAAGTCCTCGCCCGCCGCGCGCACGTTGGCGCCGGCGTGCTCGCCGGCCGCGACGACGACCTCGTCACCGTCGACGCGGACGTTTTCCTTGATGACGACGGTATCGGCGCCCTGCGGCAACGGCGCGCCGGTCGTGATGCGCACGCATTCGCCGGCACCGACGGTGGCAATCCGGCCGTCGCCCGCAAGGCGCGTCGCCACGAGGCGAAAACACCGCTCGCCGCTGCGCGGCAGGTCGTCGCCGCGCAGCGCGAAACCGTCCATCGCCGAGTTCGCGAATCCCGGCACATCGATCGGCACCGTCACCGGCGCGGCGAGCGCGCGGCCCGCCGCGGCGTCGAGCGCGATGCGTTCGGTGCCGATCGCGCGCAAGCGCGCACGCGCGATCACGCGATCGCGCGCCTGAGCGACGGTCAGCAGGTCCGGCACCGGCGCCGCGGTCGGTTCAGCTGCGTGCATCGAGAAAGTCCTCCGCCGTGTTGAGGTTCGCGAAGCGTTCCGGACTGTCGCCGAAATCGACCTCGCGCAGCGCGTGGGCATCCTGCCAGCACCACACCGGCATATCGGCGGCATCCTCGGGCAATTCAAGCCGTGCGCGCCGATACAGCGCAAACAGCGGCTGGCGACGCGCGCCGTCGTGCGCGACGACGACAGTCGCGTCGCCGCGTCCGCGCCACAGACGCGCGAACAGGTCCGCGCCAAAGCACGGGCTGTCGACCGGCACGACGAACAGCCAGTCGGCCGAGGTCTCGCGCAGCGCAGTCGCGATGCCTTCGAGCGGGCCGCGATAGCCCTCGCGCGCATCGGCGTGCACGCGTCCATAGGCGCGATAGAGGTCGTGATGGCGATTGGCGATGATGAGCACGCTGTCGAAATCCGAGCGCAGCAGGTCGACGACGTGTGCGATCAGCGGCCGGCCGTGCCAGGGCGCGAGGCCCTTGTCGATGCCGCCGAGCCGCTGCGCGCGCCCGCCGGCCAGCACCGCGGCCGCGACGGTCTCGCTGCGCGCCGGCGCGGTCACGATCCGGTCAGCGCTTCTTCGCGTTGCGGATCATGCGCGAGCGCTTGCGCTGCTGGCCTTCGGTGAGTTCGTTCTTGCGCCCGGCGAACGGATTCTCGCCGTCGCGGAATTCGAGCCGCAGCGGCGTGCCGACGAGCTTGAAGCGCTTGCGGAAGAAGTTTTCGAGATAGCGCCGGTAGCTCTCGTGCAGATGCTTGGTGCGCGAGCCGTGGATCACGATGGTCGGCGGGTTCGTGCCGCCCGGGTGCGCGTAGCGCAGCTTCGGCGCGTGACCGCGCACGAGCGGCGGCTGGTACGACGCGTACGCCGTCTCGACGGCCTTGTTGAGTTCCGACGACGTGAACTGCTTCGTCGCCGACGCGTGCGCGCGGTCGATCGCCTTCATGAGTTCGCGCAGGCCCGAGCCGTGCTTGGCCGAGATGAACACGCGCTCGGCCCAGGCGACGAAATCGAGCCGGCGTTCCAGCGACTTCTCGCACTGTTCGCGCTGATACGTCGTGAGGTTGTCCCATTTGTTCGCGACGACGACGAGCGCGCGCGCTTCGTTGAGCACGTGGCCGATCAGCGTGGCGTCCTGCTCGGACACGCCCTCGCTCGCATCGAGCAGCAGCACGACGACCTGCGCCGCGGCGATCGACTGCAGCGTCTTGATGACGCTGAACTTCTCGATCGCTTCCTCGACGCGCGCGCGCCGGCGCACGCCGGCGGTATCGATGAGGGTGTACTTCTTGCCGTCGCGAACGATCGGCACGCGGATCGAATCGCGCGTAGTGCCGGCGATGTCGGACACGACGACGCGGTCTTCGCCGAGCAGGCGATTCACGAGCGTGGACTTGCCGACGTTGGGGCGGCCGACGATCGCGACGCGGACGCCGTGCTCGGGTTCGGCCGCCGGTGCCGCGCCTTCTTCATCGGCCGGCAGATGCGGCTCGATCGCGTCGAGCAGCCCGTCGACGCCGCGGCCGTGCGAGGCGGCCAGCGGCACCTGCGCGCTGATGCCGAGCGAGGCGAAATCGGCGAGGCTCGCGAGTTCGTCGAGGCCGTCGGTCTTGTTGACGCCGACGATGATGGGTTTGCCGCGTTTGCGCAGGTCGCCGAGGATGTCGCGGTCGAGCGGCATCAGACCGGCACGCGCGTCGGTCACGAACACGACGACGGCGGCCTCGTCGACCGCGAGTTGCACCTGTTTCGCGGTCAGCGCATCGATGCCTTCGTCTTCGCCCGACAGACCGCCCGTATCGACGACGACGAACGGCCGGTCGCCGAGATGGCAGATGCCGTAGTGACGGTCGCGCGTCAGGCCCGGCTGATCGGCGACGAGCGCATCGCGCGAGCGCGTGAGCACATTGAACAAGGTCGACTTGCCGACATTGGGACGACCGACCAGAGCGACGACGGGCAACATGTGCGGAACCTGCTGATGCGGGCGCTGCAGTCGCACCCGGGAAACGATGGTGAACGGTACACGCCCGGACCGGACTGCCGCTGCTGAATGCGCATCGATGCGCGGCGCGGCGATCGGCCTGCTGCCCGATCCCGCGATCCCGCCGGACGACTGCGATGCAGCGGTCCCGAGGCAGGTTTTCGTGGTGCCGCGCGAGCGCGGCCATGCAACGAGAGACCGCCGGCGCCGCTGTCGCGACGCCGGCGGCCGGGTTTACAGCTGTGCGCGGTAGGCGCCGAGTTCGCCGTTGATGTCGACGACATAGACCGTGTCGCCGACGACGACCGGCGTCGCGCGGATGGCATGCTTGGACAGACGTTCGCGCGCCGCTTCCTTGCCGTCGGCAATCGCGAGCCAGTGCACGTAGCCTTCGACGTCGCCGACGACGACGTACTCGCCCTGCACTGCCGGACCGCTGAGCCAGCGGTTCAGCAACGCGTCCTGCTTCCACATCGACGCGCCGCTCGTGCGGTCGAGCGCCCAGACCTGCGACTGGTCGTCGACCGCGTAGACCTGGCTCGCGGACACGTCGATGTTGGTATAGCTCGACAGCGTGCGGTTCCAGAGCGGACGGCCGCTGCCGAGGCTCAGCGCGACGACCTGGCCGTGGTAGGCCGCGGCATAGATCACGTCGCTGTCGATCTTGAGATCGCCGTCGACGTCGGTCAGACGTTCGACTTCGGTACGGCCTTCGGCCGTCGCGAGACTCTGTTCCCAGGCCGGTGCGCCGTCGCTCGCGCGCAGCGCCATGACCTTGCCGGCATCGGTCGCGTTGACGACGAGATCGCCGGCGACGCGCGGACTCGCATTGCCGCGCAGCGATAGCAGCGGCACGGTGCCGCGGTCGTTGACCCAGCGCTGCTTGCCGTCAGCCGCGTCGAACGCGTAGACGCGACCGTCGTTCGTGCGCACATAGACGAGGCTCGCATCGACGGCCGGCGCACTGACGACTTCGGCCGCGACGTGCACGCGCCAGCGTTCCGCGCCGCCGGCCGCGTCGAGCGCGACCACGTCGCCGTCCATGCCGCCGACGACGATCATGCCGTCGCCGACGCCGGGACCGCCGGCGAGCTTCAATTTCAGATCACGGTTCCAG
>CAMLLF010000190.1 GCA_946480705.1 uncultured Lysobacteraceae bacterium
GAACTCCCCGCCACCGACGTCGCCCAGCCGGCCCTCGGCGCGGTGGAGGTGGCGATGTACCGACTGGCGCGGGCGCTCGTGATCGCGCCCGACGGGTTTGCCGATCCGGCGGTTCCGCCGGCGATCGCCGCGGTCTATGCGCCGCAGACGCTCGTGATCAACGGCCGGCAGAAGGCCGACTACGCGGGCAACTGCATCGCGCTCAGCGACGACACGGTCTGGATGAGCGAACGCGCCGCCGCATCGCTCGGCGAGGCCGAGCGCGCCATGCTCGCCGCCTGGGGGTTTCGCGTCGAAGCGGTCGCGCTCGCCGAGATCGAGAAAGCCGGCGGCAGCCTGCGCTGCTGCGTCGGCGAAATCTATTGAGAAATCACGCGTCGGAACGAGAAATTTACGTGAAGTTCCCGCGATTTCCGGCGTACGTCCAGTTCAGGTGCAATTCAATCCGTGCTACCGAGACTCGGGCCCTCTCGCTAAGATGAACGCATGCACCGACGGGCTCACAGTCTGCGCCGCCTGACGCTCCTGACCGCGCTCGTCGCGTTCGGCGCGCCGGCCTTCGCGCAACTGACGCTCGAGGATGCGGTCGAGCGGGTGCAGCAGGAAATCCAGGGACGCGTGCTCAAGGCCGAGGAAGTCACGATCGGCAAGAAGAAGTTGTACCGGATCAAGCTGTTGACCCGCGATGGGCGAGTTCAGGTCGTGAAGATTCCCGCGGACGAAAACAAGGAGAGCCGATAATGCGAGTCCTGCTGGTCGAAGACGAAGCCCCGCTGCGCGAGACGCTCGCGGCGCGGCTCAAGCGCGAAGGCTATGCGGTCGACTGCGCCGCGGACGGCGACGAAGGCCTCTACCTCGGCCGCGAAATGCCGTTCGACGTCGCCGTGATCGACCTCGGTCTGCCCAAGCGCCCCGGCATGGATCTCGTCAAGGCGCTGCGCGACGACGGCCAGCGCTATCCGATCCTCATCCTCACCGCGCGCTCGAGCTGGCAGGACAAGGTCGAAGGCCTCAAGGCCGGCGCCGACGACTATCTGGTCAAGCCGTTCCACGTCGAAGAACTGCTCGCGCGCCTCAATGCCCTCGTGCGCCGCGCGACCGGCTGGACCAAGCCCGTGCTCGAATGCGGCCCGGTGCAGCTCGACACGACGGCGCAGAGCATCACCGTCGACAACAAGCCGGTCGACCTCACGAGCTACGAGTACAAGGTGCTCGAATACCTGATGCTCCATGCCGGCGAACTCGTCTCGAAGGCCGACCTCACGGAACACATCTACCAGCAGGATTTCGACCGCGATTCGAACGTGCTCGAAGTCTTCATCGGCCGCCTGCGGCGCAAGCTCGATCCGGACGGCCATCTGAAGCCGATCGAGACCGTTCGCGGTCGCGGCTACCGGTTCGCCATTCCGCGCAGCGACCTCGCAGCGGACTGATTGCCGATGGCACCGCGGCGACCGCTGTCGCTGCAGGCCCGTTCCACCGTCGCCGCCGGCCTCGCGCTCGCGGCGTTTCTCGGCGTTACCGGCTTCGCGCTCGACAAGGCCTATTACGATGCGACGGTCGCGGCGATGCGCGACCGCCTGCAGAACTACGTCTATGCCTATCTCGCGGGCTCCGACGTGCTGCGCGGCACCAAGCTGCTGCCGCCCGAGACGCTGCCCGATCCCGAATTCAACCGGCCCGGTTCGGGCCTCTATGCCGTCGTCGTCGGCGACAGCGATTCGCTGCGCTGGGAATCGCCGTCGGCGCTCGGCCGCGAACTCGCGTTCGACACGCGCCTGCAGTCCGGCGAGACGCGCTTCGAAGGACCCGTCGACAACTCGGTCGGCCGCGTGTTCGTGTTTTCGCAGGGCGTGAGCTGGGAGGTCGACGAGCGCCGGCCGGTGAACCTGACCGTGCACGTCGCGCAGAGCGACCAGCCGTTCCTGCGCCAGATCACCGCCTACCGGCGCACGCTCGCGCGCTGGCTCGGCGCGCTCGCGATCGTGCTGCTCTTGCTGCAGATCGCGCTGCTGCGCTGGGGACTGAGCCCGCTGCGCAAGATGGTGCGCGACGTCGACAACGTGATGAACGGCGATGCCGACCGCCTGCCCGGGCAGTATCCGGCCGAACTCGCGCCGCTGACCGGCAGCCTCAACGAACTCATCGATTTCGGCCGCGAGCAGCTCGACCGCTACCGCAACACCATGTCCGACCTCGCGCACAGCCTCAAGACGCCGCTCGCCGTGCTGCGCAGCGAGATCGACGGCGATTCCGGCTACACGAGCCTGCGCAACAGCGTGAGCCAGCAGTCGCAGCGCATGCACGACATCGTGTCGTACCAGCTGTCGCGCGCGACCGCGTCGCGGCACCAGGTGTTCTCGACCCCGCTCGCGATCGAACAGGCGGCCGAGGGCATCGTCGCGAGTCTCGAGAAGGTCTATGCGGCCAAGCGCGTGCTCTGCGAGTTCGAGATCGATTCCGACGCGCGATTCTTCGGCGCGCAGGGCGATCTCATGGAGCTGCTCGGCAATCTGCTCGAGAACGCGTTCAAGTGGGCCAACCGCCGCGTGCTGCTGACCGCGCACGTGATCAAGGCGCCGCGCATGCGCCGCGCGGGGCTCGAACTGCGCGTCGAGGACGACGGCCCGGGCATTCCGCCGGAGAAAGTCGAGCACCTGCTGCAGCGCGGCGTGCGCGGCGACGAGCGCGTGCAGGGCCACGGCATCGGACTGGCGATCGTGCAGGACATCGTCAAGGGCTACCGCGGACACCTCAGCGTGCATCGCTCCGACGCGCTCGGCGGCGCGTTGTTCTGCGTGCGCTTCGAGGCGATGTAAGCCGCTGGTCGCAGGGCGCGACAAGCCCTGCGCATTGCGCCATCTCCGATCTGGCGGCGCGCGGTTCCCGAGCGCCGCGGCATGCGCAAACGGCAAGGCGAAAACCGGGCCGTGTCGCGCGAATGGCGCAATGCGCGTTGGTCATTGCGCCCGGATCACTCTGTCGAGCCGTTCGGCGACGCCGGCTTCGGCGTAGCGGGTCGTGACGTAGTCGCGGCCGTGTCGCGCGATGCGTTCGCGCGCCGCGGCATCGAGCGCGAGCGCTTCGTCGAAGCAGCGCATGAGGTCGTCGCTGCCGCGATAGCGCCAGCCGGCTTTCGATGCGTCCACGTGATCGGCGAGCACGTCGCACTGCGCGTTGACGATGACCGGCGCGCCCTGGCTCATCGCTTCGAGCGTGACGATGCTGAAGCTTTCCCAGCGCGAAGGCATGACGAACGCGCGCGCACCAGCCATCAGCGCGTTCTTCTGTGCGGCGTCGACGAAGCCCAGGTAGCGCACGCCGTCGCCGTCGCGCAGGCCCAGGTGATCCGCGCCGGTCAGCACGAGATCGATCGCGACGTGCTGCCGTTTGCGCCAGCGGCGGAACGTGTCGACGAGTTCGCGGCAGCCCTTGCTCTCGTCGATGCGTCCGCAATACAGCAGGTACGGCGTGTCGCGCGCTGCGGGCGCCGCCGGTTCGGCGGCGACGGCCATGCCGACGACCTCGCCGCGGTCGACGCCCCAGAGCGTCGCGCCGAGGCGGCGTTCGGCCTCGGTCAGCCAGACGATGCGCGGCACGCGGCGCGCGGCCTGCGCGTAGACCGGCAGATAGGCGGGCGGCTCGTCGTGCAATGTGGGTACGAGTACACGTTTGGATTCCGGTACGCAGTCGATGCCGAAATACGTGGTCGGGTAGAGATACGTGCAGAACACGACGGCGTCGTAGTCGCCGGCATGGCGCGCGAGATGGTCGAGCAGTCCCGGACACCACGGACCCTGCGCGCGCACGAACTGTTCGGCGAGCGGCGCGCGCCATGACAGCTGCGCGCCGCCGTCGCGCTCGATCTCGCGCGCATGCGACTGCAGCAGGCGCCGGTGCAGTTCGGCGAACCAGCTGCCGCGCGGCCACGCGCTCGCGAAGCGCCGCACGCGGACGCCGTCGCGCCGTTCCTCGCCTTCGGGCAGCGCGTTGTCCCAGCTGCGGTAGTCGAGCGCGCAGCTCGTCAGCAGGTCGACCTGGGCGCGCCGCCGCAGCAGTTGCGCGTAGTGCCAGGCGAGCGCTTCCGAGCCGCCGGCAATGTCCGGATGCCAGCGCTGGACGACGATCGCAAGGCGGCTCATGCGAAGGCCGCGAGCGCGGTCAGCAGCCGCGCGGTCAGCACGTCCGGCGCGAATTCGCGGCGATAGCGTTCGCGGCCCGCGAGGCGCAGCGTTTCGGCCGCGGCCGGATCGCGCGCGAGCCGCGCGAGGCTTGCGGCATAGAACCTCGGATCGCTGTCATGCCAGAGCAGGCCCGCACCGCCGAGCGTTTCGCCGATCGCGCTGCGATCGCGCGCGACGACCGGCACGCCGAGCGCCATCGCCTCGACGAGCGGCACGCAGAAGCCTTCGTGTTCGGACAGCATCAGCAGCGCGTCGGCGACGAGCCAGCAGGACTTGAGCCGCGCGTCGTCGACGTTGTCGAGGAAATGCACGTGATCGGCGATGCCGAGCGCGGCGCAGCGTTCGCGCAGATGGCGCGAATAGCGCGCGAGGCGGCGGTCGTGCTTGCCGACGACGAGCAGGCGCGCGTCTTCCGCGTAGTGCCGCCGGTAGCACGCGAACGCATCGAACAGCGCGGCATGACCCTTGTTCGGCGCGACGCGCCCGAGCATCAGCACGTTGCGGCGGCCGTCGCCGTAGCGGTCGAGGAGCGCGGTGTCGGCCGGCCGGTCGAGCAGCGCTTCGCAGCGGTGGAACGGCGCGAGCACGGCGCCGCGTCCGGCGGGCAGTCCTGCGGCAACGAGTTCGGCGAGGTTGTAGGCCGAACAGGCGAGCGCGAGATCGAAGCCGAGCGTCGCGAGCGTGGTCAGGCTCGCGCGGCCCGCGGCGCAGCTGCGCACGTGTTCCGGCGACCAGCCCTGGAAGAATTCCGGCGGCGTGATGTTGTGGTAGCGCAGCACGCGCCGGCAGTTCAGCGTCGCGAGCTGCGCTTCGACGCGCGGCCAGCCGATCGAATAGTGGTAGACGACGAGGTCGCGCGCGCCGAGCCAGCGGTCGAGCGCCGGCGGCGCGTGCACGGCTTCGACGATGCCCTGGCTGTGGTCGGCGTAGAGCCGCACGTCGTGGCCGGCGCGGCGCAGCGCCGCGCCCATCTCCAGCACGTCGGTGCCGACGGCGTCATGCGCGGTCAGCGACGGGGCGAGCAGCGCGATCTTCATTCGGCCGGCGGGTCGTCGCGGCGCGCGCGCAGCGCGGCGAGTTCTTCGCGCAGCCGCGCGACCTCGGCCGCGAGGCCGGCGATCGCCGCGCCGGCGTTCTGCTGCGCGAGCGCCTGCCCGAGCCGGCGCTGTTCGCGCGCGATCTCGGGCAGGTTCCAGACGAGCGCGGCACGCTCGATCAGCGCGCCGACCAGCGGCAGTCGCGTCAGGCGCCAGAAGCGGTAGCGCGCCGCGAGGCCGGCGACATGCACGCCGTAGCCGCGGCCTTCCTCGGACGCGCGCAGGTCGCCGAGGATCGCGATCTTGCTGTCGCCGGCGGCGAGGCGCTGCAGCGCGTGCAGCTGGCCGACCGCGTCGGCAGGGCGCTTGAGCAGGCAGCGGTAGGCGAGTTCGACGAACTCGTCGTTGTGCACGTGCATGAAATCGTCGAGCGTGTAGTTCAGGCGCTGCGGATGATCGAGCGCGAGCGGCGCGGCGATGCCGGGCGCGCACGGCGGCGCCGTCGGCATTTCCGGCAGCGCTGCGGCTTCGGCACGGATTTCCTGCTGCAGGTGCGCGAGCGCGCCGGTCGGTTTGCGGCTCATCGCGGCGCGGCGGCGGCGCTCGCGCCGTCGGACGCGGCCAGCGGCACGATGCCGTAGGAGCGCGCGGTCGCGAGATCGATCCACTGGTAGTCGGGCTTGCGCTGGCCGAAGCCCGCGGCTTCGCGCGCATAGCGCGCCTTGCCGGCGACGAGCGCGGCCGAGAAGCTGTCGAGCGCGTCGCCGTCGATGAGGCTCAGCTCGCCGACGAAGCCGGGCTTCGGGCGCACCGCGAGCTGGCGTGCGCCGAGCAGCGTGGTCTCGACGAAGACCGGATCGCCGTTCTTGTCGCCGGTATAGAACGCGAGCAGCGCATGCCGCGGCACGAGCAGCAGCACGCTGCGGATGCCGATGCGTTCGAGCGCGGCGGCGAGCAGCAGGCTGCCGTCGATGCAGTTCGCGCGGCGTTCGTCCCAGACGTCGTCGTGCAGGCGCACGCGCTGGCTCCAGACCACCGGGCCGCGCGCGACGCCGGGGTCTTCGTCGGCATAGCGCACGCCGTGGATCTGCAGCACTTCCCAGACCGCGTAGGCCGCCGCGAGCGCCTGCGCCGGCGTGCGCGCACCGGGTTTCAGCGGCAGGAACGGATGCCGTTCCGCGGCCTGCGCGAGGATGTCGTCGATGACGCGCGACTGCGGGTCGGCATAGGCCGCGAAGATCCAGCCGAGGTCGACGTGGTCCTTGCCGTCGCGCACGTAGTAAAGCGCTTCGCCGAGCGGATGCAGGCGGATCTCACGGCGCTGCTGCTGCGTCGTGCCGTCGCCGCGCGTCAGCGTGAAATCGGCGGCGATCTTCTGCGGTCCGGTCATCGCCGCGAGCGCGGCGCGGTTCCAGCGCAGACGCGGGCGCAAGGTATAGCGTTCGCCGGCACGCGGCAGCACGGCCTGCACGCGGGCGATCGCGGCAAGGCCGGGCGCGTTCACGGCGAAGTCGACGCGCTCGCCGTCGCTCTGCGCGACGAGATCGAGCGCGACCATGCCGCTGCCGTCGCCGAAGCGCGCCGCGGTGCTGCCGTCGCTGCGCTGGGAAAGGTCGAGCACGGGATACAGCGCGTCGTCGGGGCTCACGCGGATCTGCCAGTCGCCCGCCGCCCACAGCGGCGACACCAGCAGCAGGGCGAATGCGACGGCGCAGACGCGCAGCGCCGACAGGCGCTTCGGGGTTTGCACGGAATGCATGCGGCGACTATCGTTGCCGCCGCCTGTGCTTGTCCATAGGCCGCGTTGGGACGGCATGCTTCCCAGCCCGCCCCTCATCCGTGGAGTTGCCGATGCGTTCGATCTTCCCGCCTTTCGTTCTGCTGCTGTCCCTCGCGGCCTGCAGCAACGCGCCGCAGGACGCGGCCAAGCCCGCCGCGGCGCCGGCCGCTCCGGCTGCGCCGGCCGCCAAGCCCGAGCAGGCGGCTGCGCCCGCCGCGACGCCGGCAGCACC
>CAMLLF010000191.1 GCA_946480705.1 uncultured Lysobacteraceae bacterium
TCACGCGCTGCTCGCGGACGATGCGGAAATCGCTGCGCGGCTGGACGCGAACGGCGAGCTGCAGCACGCGCTCGCCGGGAGCCACGCCCCAGAGATTCGCCGCCACGCGCCAACCCGACGGCGCCTGCGTCTGCAGCGCCGCATCGACGTCCGGCCGCGGCAGGAACCCGGTCGTCGCGCCGACGACGATGCCGTCCACGAGCAGCAGCAGCTGTGCCGGCGAACGCTCGCAGGCGAGCGCCCAGCCTTCGATCGCGGCGCCCGGTTCGAGGGCCGGCAGCGCACCGGCGAGCGGAAGCCGCGTCGGCCCGATCCGGTCGATCGTGCCCCTCGCGTCGCAGAGCAGTTCGCCGGGCGCGGGCGCGTGACGCAGTTCGGCGACAAATGGGATATTTCCCCAATTCCACGCACCGCCCAGCGCCGGGTCTTCGCCGAAGATGAGCTCATCGCTGGTCCTGGTGTACCAGAACGCGCCGACCGCCTGGATGCCGATCGATGCCGCGATCGCCGCGGCGAAGAGGCCGCGCGCAGCAGGGCGCAGCACGAGCGGCGCCGGGGCCAGCATCCAGATCAGGATCGGCAGGATATCGGTGAGCCAGCGCGGTCCCCACGAGGTTCCGGCGCGCCAGTCGCCCTGGGCATAGAGCAGGATCTGCGCGACGACCGCGAGCGTCAGCGCGATCGCGAGTCCGCGCGTCTCGCGCGCGCGCAGGCGCTGCATCAGTCCGAACGGAACGAAGATCAGGAACGGCGCGAACACCAGCAGCCCGCGCGACGGGCTGACGAGCAGCCCCGCGAGCCCCGACCAGGCGGCCTGAAAGAAATTGCCCGGCGGTTTCACGACGCCGTAGCCGCCGGCGAGATGGCCGATGAAGCCGAGGTTGTAGTAGAGCAGGGCCGCGAGCGGAACGGCGGCGCCGGCCGCGAGCCATACCGTGCTGCGCCAGTTCCGGATGAGGACGAACGCGCCGATCGCCGCGGCGATCAGTCCGTCGGGCGGACGGTTCGCCGCCATCAGCACGCAGGCCGCGCCGAGCAGCACCAGGCGCGTCGCGGTCGCAGGGCCGATGACCAGCAGCAGCGCCAGCGCGATCAGCAGCTCGCCGGTGCCGTGCTGCCAGAGCGCCTGGCTCGAAATCATCCAGGTGTTGGTGCCGAGCGCGAACGCGAGCGCGAGCGGCAGGCTCCACGGGTTGCCTTCGCGCCGCAGCAGCAGGTAAACGAGCATGCTCGCGAGCGCGGCGAGCAGCGATGCAGCCAGTTTCTCCATCCATTCCGCGATCCGGTCGACCTGCGGCTGCTCCCAGCCTTTCGCATCGAGCCAGAACGCCGCGGGCGCGTAGAGCGGCGCGACGAGCAATGGCGTGACCGGCGGATAGAACGAGGCGAGTTCGTGATGGCGCGTGCGGACCAGCCAGTAGGCGGACGGTTCGAAATAGACGGCTTTCCCGTCGGCGTTGGCCGGCCGGAACCGCGACAGGGTCTGCGGATGACCGCGAGCGATCAGGCGTGCGTGTTCGTCCAGTTGCAACGTGCCGTCGTGCCAGAGCACGAGCGGCAGGTAGCGGGCCGCGATCGTGTCTCCGGCACCGATCTGCCGCAGGTTCGCGTTGTAGATCACGAAGCAGGCGACGGCCAGCAGCAGCGGCACGAGCAGCGATCGCAGCCAGGTGCGGCGCGGCTCGTGCGCGGGACTCGTCATGGCGCGGGCAAAGGGCGGGGGACCGGTGCGCGCCTCGAACTGCCGCGGCCGGTTGCGATGAGGTGACGGTGCATGGCGCGCGAGCTTAACGGATCGACAGTGCGCTGTGGCCTTGTTATGTTCGCTGCTTCGCCACTGAACGAAACGATTCCCGGATGCGGTCGACTGGGCAGAGAACACTGGTGACGGGCGGTGCCGGTTTTCTCGGATCCCACGTGTGCGACGCGCTGATCCGGCGTGGCGACGACGTGCTCTGCGTCGACAATTTTCATACCGGCACGCGCGACAACATCGCGGCGCTGCTGGAGCATCCGCGCTTCGAACTGCTGCAGCACGACGTCACGCTGCCGCTCGACGTCGCGGTCGACCGCATCTTCAATCTGGCCTGTCCGGCCTCGCCGGTTCACTACCAGCACGACCCGGTGCAGACGACGCGCACCTGCGTGCACGGCGCGATGAACATGCTCGCGCTCGCGCACAAGCGCGGCGCGCGCATCCTGCAGGCGTCGACGAGCGAGGTCTATGGCGACCCGGAAGTGCATCCGCAGCCGGAAAGCTACTGGGGCCGGGTCAATCCGATCGGCATGCGCAGCTGCTACAACGAAGGCAAGCGCTGCGCCGAGACGCTGTTCTTCGACTATCGCCGGCAATACGACCTGCAGATCAAGGTCGTGCGGATCTTCAACACCTACGGCCCGCGCATGTACGTCGACGACGGCCGCGTCGTCAGCAATTTCATCGTCCAGGCGCTGCGCGGCGAAGACGTCACGCTGTACGGCGACGGCAGCCAGACGCGCTCGTTCTGCTATGTGGACGATCTGATCGAGGCGCTGCTCGCCGCGATGGACACGCCGGCCGACTTCACCGGGCCGGTCAACGTCGGCAATCCGGCCGAACTGAGCATGCGCGAACTCGCCGAGCGCGTGCTGCGGCTCAGCGGCAGCCGGTCGCGGATCGTCCATCGCCCGCTGCCGCCGGACGACCCGAAAGTGCGCCGGCCCGACATCGCGCTGGCCGAGCGCGCGCTGGGCTGGCAGCCGCGCGTGCCGCTGGATGCGGGGCTCGAGAAAACGATCGCCTACTTTCGTGCGCACCTGAACGCATGAAACCCTTCATTCCATCCGCGGACGGCGCGCATCGCGTTGCGGCAATGCCCATTCGCGTGCATCGTCGCCGTCCGCATCCATCGGCGACTCGCAGCGCTCGATACAAGGGCAGCCGATGACGGGTCGGACGAGAACAGCCATCGTCGTTGCGGGCATGCATCGCAGCGGCACGTCGGCGGCGACGCGCATCGTCAACCTGCTCGGTGCCGAACTCGGCAGCGAGCTGATTCCCGCAAGCGTCGGCAACGAACACGGCCACTGGGAATCCCGCGCGGTCCAGGCGCTGCACAATGACCTGCTCGCCGAACTCGGATCCGACATCTATTCGCCGGTCGGCATCGCACCCGGCTGGTTCTCCAGCGATGCCGCGCAGCCCTGGATCGGCCGCATGCAGGCGCTGCTTGCCGAGGAGCACCCGAACGCCGGTCTGTTCGTACTCAAGGATCCGCGCATCGCGTTGTTTCTGCCGCTGTGGTCGGAAGCGATGCGGCGCTCGGCGATCGAGCCGCGATTCCTGATTCCGTTCCGGCATCCCGATGCGGTTGCGGCATCCCTGGAACGGCGCGAACGCCGGCTCGACAGCGGCAACGCGCTGCCGCCCGCGCAGGGCGTCGCGGTCTGGCTGCGCTACGTCATCGCGGCGGAACGGGCGACGCGCGGCGAGGCGCGCGCGTTCGTCGCATTCGATGCGCTGCTGGCCGACTGGCGTGCGGAGTTCGCGCGCATCGGCCGGCAGCTCGGTATCGACTGGCCGAACGCGCAACGCGCCGACGAACGCATCGATGCGTTCCTCGCTGCCGGAAGCCGCGGCCGCGAAGCGGCGGATCCGACGCATGACCTTGCGGGCCTGCATGGCGAGGTCTACGCCGCCCTGCAGCGTGCGGCGGGCGATCCGCAATCCCTTGCGCCGGCGTTCGACGCGGCGGCGCAGGCGATGGCGGCTGCCGATGCGCTGGTCGGCCCGCACATCGTGGCGCGCGAACGCGTATTCGGCGACCTGCGCGACCGTGCCGAAGCCGCGTCGCGGCAGCACGACGCCGATCGCGCGCAGATGCATGCGCGCTTCGCCGACGAAATCGGCCGGCGCGACGCGCGCATCGAGGCCGCCACGACACACGCCGAAAAACTCCAGGAAACCGTCGACACGCTGCAGCGCGACAATCGCAAGGCCGTAGCGCATGCGCTGTCGCTCGAACAGGATCGCGCGCGGACGCGCGAGCGGTTCGATGCGGAAATCGCAGCGCGCGATGCGCGCATCGCGGAAGCGGCCGCCCATGCGAATCGACTCGAGGAAACGCTCGCGGCGCTGGAGCGTGAACGCCGCAAGGCGGCCGACTACGCGGGCGTGCTGGAACGGGAACGCGACAAGGCCGCCGACTACGCGAATCTGCTCGAACGGGAGCACGGCAAGGCTTCCGACTATGCGCGGCTGCTGGAACAGGATCGCGATCGCGCCGTCGACTACGCGGCACAGCTCGAACGCAGCCGCGACGAGGCCATCGACTACGCGCAGGCGCTGGAGCGGGCGCGGAACGACGCACTGCGGCCGGCGGGAGCGGAGCAGCGTCCCGGCATCTCGGTCTTCTTCACGATCGCATCGCGCAACTACCTGGCCTATGCGAAGACGCTGATGCAGTCGGTCGCCGCGCAGCATCCGGACACGCCGCGCTACCTGATCCTCGCCGATCGCGACGAAGGCGATGCGGGCGCCGCCGATCTGCCGTTCGCGACGATCGCGGCCGACGCGCTCGCGCTGCCGGATTTCGATGCGTTCGCGTTCCGCTACACGATCATGGAGTTCAACACGGCGATCAAGCCGTATGCGTTCGCGCACCTGCGCCGGCTGCATCCGGATGCCGGCATCGTCTATCTCGATCCCGACATCCTCGTGGTCGAACCGCTCGTCGAGGTCGACGCGGCCCTGAGGGACGGCGCGCTCGCCGTGCTGACGCCGCACCTGCTCGAACCGGTCGACGACGATCGCCGGCCCGGCGAACGCGACATGCTCGCAAGCGGCACCTACAACTGCGGCTTCATCGCGATCGGCGCGCATGCCAAGGCCGATCGCCTGATCGGCTGGTGGGCCGACCGCCTGGAGTTCGGCGCGGCCAGCGACATCGCCGCCGGCCTGTTCACCGACCAGAAATGGGTCGACCTCGTGCCGGGCCTGTTTCCGGACGTCCGCGTGCTTCGCGACAAAGGCTACAACCTCGCGTACTGGAATCTGTCGCAGCGCGTCGTGTCGCGGCGCGGCGGGCGCTGGTATGCCGGGGAGCGGCCGCTCGCCTTCGTGCATTTCAGCGGCGTCGATCTCGAACGTCCGGCGCGGTTCTCCAAGCACCAGAACCGACACACCCGGGCGACGATCGGAAAACTCGAACCGCTGTACGCGGACTACCTCGATCGCCTCGCCGCGAACGGCCACCGCGAACATCGCGGCAAGCCCTATGCGTTCGGCAGGTTCGCCGACGGCGAGCCGATCTGCGATCCGGTGCGCGCGGTCTATCGGCGCTATTTCGACAAGGGCGCGCCGCAGCCGCAGCGCCACCCGTTCTCGATGAGCCGCGCGCTCTACGACCTGCCGTGCGACGAGCTGCCCGCGCGCGCCGAGGCGCCGGTTTCGCGATTGATGTTTGCCGCGTGGAAGATGCGCGCCGATCTGCAGAACGCCTTCGACATCGGTCAGGCGGACGGTCGCGACGCGTTCATCCGCTGGTTCGTCCGCACGGCCGGCACCGAGATGGGCGTGCCGGAACGGCATCTCGCCGGCGCGCGCCGCGCCCTGGCCGCGCGTGCCGCTGCCGATCTGCGCGACGGCGTGCCGCGCCTGATCGCGCACGAGGGGCGTTCGGCGTCGGGACCGCTGCCGTTCGTCGCGTCCGCGTGCCTGGACCTGATCAACTGGAGCTACCGGTTCCGCGCCGCGCGCCGCTGCTACGCGGCGATTCCGGAGCCGACGCGAAACCGCGTGCGACACCGGCTCGAGGAGATCGCCGGAAGGCCGGCGGCGGCCGCGCCGGCCGTGCCGCCGGAGTTTCCGCCGGGCGTCACGCTGGTCGGCTACGCGCACGGCGAATTCGGCGTCGCCGAGATCCTGCGCCGGCACGCGCATACGCTGGACAGCGGCGGCATGCCGTTCGCCGTGCGCAATTTCGACGTCGGCGTCGCGAGCCGCCAGAGCGATCGCAGCATGCAGCGGTTCCTCTCGGAGGACTGCCGCTACGACGTGAACCTGTTCTGCATCAATGCCGACCAGATGCCGGTCGCGCGCCGCCATCTCGGCGACGAGGCGTTCGCAGGCCACTACAACATCGGCTGCTGGTTCTGGGAACTCGAGAAGTTTCCGGAGCAGTGGCACGGCGCGATCGATCTCGTCGACGAGATCTGGGTCGGTTCGCCGTTCGTGCGCGACGCGATCGCCGCGTGCACGTCAAAGCCCGTGCACATCGTGCCGGTCGCGCTGCGCGTGGATCTGCCGGCGAACCGCTCGCGGCGCGCGATCGGCCTGGCCGACGACGTGTTCGTCTGCCTCTTCAGCTTCGACTTCAATTCCTTCGTCACGCGCAAGAACGCCGAAGGCGTCATCGCCGCATTCCGCCGCGCGTTCCCGGCCGATCGCCGCGACGTGCGCCTCGTGATCAAGACGACGAACGGCGAGCGGTTTCCCGACGTGTTGCGCGCACTCGTCGATACGGCCGCGGGCGACGATCGCATCGACGTGCGCGACGGATTCCTCGATCGCAGCGGCATGTGGGCGCTGCAGGCCGGCTGCGACTGCTACATCTCGCTGCATCGCTCCGAAGGTCTCGGGCTCGGCATGGCCGAATGCATGCTGCTCGGCAAGCCGGTCGTCGCGACCGCGTATTCGGGCAATCTCGCGTTCATGGACGAGGACAACAGCTGCCTCGTCGGCTATTCGCTGATTCCCGTGAACGAAGGCGAATACCCGGCCTGGGAAGGCCAGCGCTGGGCCGAGCCCGACATCGGACAGGCCGCGGCGCATCTGCGCCGCCTCGCCGACGATCCGGCCTTCGCGCGGGCCCTCGGCGACAGGGCGCAGGCGAGCGTGCGTGAACGCCTGTCGGCGCCGGCGAGCCTCGCGGCAATGACGGCGAGACTCGCGGAGATCCGCGCGCGACGCACGGACTGACCGTCGAGCCGCGGCGACGGTGCCGCGGGCGGAGACGTCATTGCGATCCGGCACCTTCGGCTGCGCGGATCTCGACATCGCGCACGTAGGACCAGTCGCAGTCGCCGTTGTTCGCCGGCCCGGGCGTCACCTCCAGCGTCAGCACGCCGTCGTAGCCGATCGCCTCCGCCACTTCGGCGATCCGCCTGTTGCTGCTCATCGCGTGTGCGAATGTCGCGAACCTGCTCCTTGCGCGCGCGGCGACGCGCGACCGCGAGTTCGCGATTCGAG
>CAMLLF010000192.1 GCA_946480705.1 uncultured Lysobacteraceae bacterium
GTGGTGATCGTGCTGCGCTACTGGGAGGGGCTCACCGAGAGCGAGACCGCCGAGTGGGCCACGCTGCTCGGCGCCCCGGGCCCCGACGCCCAGCCCTCGCGCACCCGCCGGCGCCAGGCCGGATCGGAAGCCAAGGCGGCGTTCGGCAACGACATGGTGTACATGGAGAAGTTCCTCGAGAACCCACGCCACGTCGAGATCCAGGTGCTCGCCGACGGCCAGGGCAACGCGATCCATCTCGGCGAGCGCGACTGCTCGATGCAGCGCCGCCACCAGAAGGTCGTCGAGGAAGCGCCCGCGCCGGGCATCAGCGCCGAACAGCGCGCCGAGATCGGCAAGGTCTGCGTCGAAGCCTGCCTGCGCATCGGCTATCGCGGCGCCGGCACGTTCGAGTTTCTCTACGAGAACGGCCGTTTTTATTTCATCGAGATGAACACGCGCATCCAGGTCGAGCATCCCGTGACCGAACTCGTCACCGGCATCGACCTCGTACGCGAGCAGCTGCTGATCGCCGCCGGCGAGAAGCTGTCGATCCGCCAGGAAGACATCGTGCTGACCGGCCACTCGATCGAGTGCCGCATCAATGCCGAGGACCCCGACAATTTCATGCCGTCGCCGGGCACGGTGAAGCGCTTTCTCGGTGCCGGCGGCCCCGGCGTGCGTCTCGACACGCATGTCTACGACGGCTACCGCATTCCGCCGAACTACGATTCGATGATCGGAAAGCTCATCGTGCATGGCCGCGACCGCGCGACGGCGATCGCGCGCATGCGGCTCGCGCTCGCGGAAATGGTCATCGACGGCGTCAAGACGAATATCCCGCTGCAGCAGCGCATCATGAACGACGTGGGTTTCCAGGCCGGCGGCCAGAACATCCACTACCTCGAAAAGCGCATCGCGGAACAGAAGGAAAAAGGCATTGCACTGGGCTGAAGCCATACGCACGGGCGTCGCGCTGACGCTGACCGCCGCCCTGCTCGGCGGCTGCGCGTCGCCTGATGCGCGCCGCGAATCGCAGGCCGAACCGGTCAAGGCGGCGACCACGCTCGCCGCACCGCCGGCCGCGATCGCCGCGACCGAGCTCCCGGCCGATTCGCTGCTGATCGTCGTCACGGCGCGCAACGCCTACACGGTGCAGGATGCGACGGCGAGCTGCGAAGGACTGCCGGCGCTGCTCGAGCCCTACCGCGAACGCAATCTCGTCGTCGCCGGCAGCGACGGATTCGCGCTGACCATCGCCGACGCGCTGTGCGTCGCGACGATCGCCAAGCAACGCGGCGGCAAGGCCTGGATGACCCATCCCGACGGCCTGCGCAGCATCGACATTCAGAACTGACGGCGGTCGCATGGCCTGGATAGAACTCTCGCTGACGATCCACTCCGACCAGCAGGAACGCATCGAACTCGCGCTGGAGGATCTCGGCGCGCTGTCGGTGACGCTGCTCGACGCGGAGGATCATCCGATCTTCGAGCCCGCACCCGGCGAGACGCCGGTGTGGCCGACGATCAAGCTCGCCGCGCTGTTCGACATTGCGGTCGACCGGCCGGGTCTCGTACACGCGCTGACCGATCTCGTGCCGGACATCGCGCCCGACCAGCTGCAGTTCCGCGACGTCGAGGACGCCGACTGGGTCCGCGCCTGGATGGACACGTTCCAGCCGATGCAATTCGGCCGCCGGCTCTGGATCTATCCGTGGAACGTCGAGCCGCCGCAGGACGACGACGCGATCGTCGTGCGGCTCGACCCGGGCCTCGCCTTCGGAACGGGCACGCACCCGACGACGGCGCTGTGCCTCGACTGGCTCGACGGACTGCCGCTCGCCGGCAAGACCGTGCTCGACTACGGCTGCGGTTCCGGCGTGCTCGCGATCGCGGCGCTCAAGCTCGGTGCCGCGCGCGTGATCGGCGTCGATCTCGACCCGCAGGCGCTCGAAGCCAGCCGCGACAATGCGGCGCGCAACGGCGTCGCCGAAGGGCTGGCGCTGCTGCTGCCGCAGGATTACGTCACCGAACCGCAGGACGTGCTCGTCGCGAACATTCTTGCCGGCCCGCTGGCCGAACTCGCGCCGCTGTTCGCGCAGGCCTGCAAGCCCGGCGGGCCGTTCGCGCTGTCGGGCATCCTCGCCGGCCAGCACGAGGACCTGCTGACGCGCTACAGCGAGTGGTTCGACGAACTCGCGGTCGCGCAGCGCGAAGACTGGATACGCATCAGCGGCCGGCGCCGGCACTGAGGCGCACCGCACGAGCGGCAACCGCAACGACTGCTTGAATCCGCGGTCGCGCAGCGCTCCAATGCACCCGCTCCCGCCGACTCTCCCGCAGCGCACCACATGTATACGCAATGTCCCGAATGCGCGACCGTCTACAGTGCCGACGCGGCGACGATCGCGCGTGGACACGGCATGGTGCGCTGCAGTCATTGCGACGCGCTGTTCGACGCGCTGCGGACGCTGGCCGACCAGCTGCCGCCCGAACCGTTCGAACGTCTGGACGTCCATACACCCGATCCCGACCCGCCTCGCCTGGGCGTGCCGGTGTACCGGCCCAACGCGCAGGCCGTCACGTTCACGTTCGATCCCGACGACAAGCCCCGCGCGCGCGAATCCCGCCGCCATGCGACACCGGCCTTCGCGCGTCACGCGCGCAGCGCGGGCGGACGACGCTGGCCCTGGATCGCGGGCACGCTGCTGCTGTCGCTGACGCTGGCCGGGCAGATCGGATACGCCGAGCGCGACCAGCTGCTCAACAGCGATCTCGCACGGCCGTGGCTCGATCGCGGCTGCGCCGTACTCGCCTGCGAGCTGCCGCTGCGGCACGCGACGCAGCAGCTCGAGCTGCTGTCGCGGGACATTCGTCCGCATCCCTCGGTGTCAGGTGCGCTGATCGTGTCGGCAACGGTGCGCAACGCCGCCGAGTTCGCGCAGGCCTTTCCGGTCGTCGAGATCACGCTGTCGGATCTGGACGAGAATCGCGTCGCGATGCGCCGCTTCCAGCCGCGCGATTATCTCGGCGACACGCGTGCGATCGAACGCGGCCTTGCGGCCGGCGCAAGCACCGCGCTGGTGTTCGAAGTGCGCGATCCGGGCCGCAATGCGGTCGCGTTCGAGTTCAAGTTCCTTTGAACGAAACGAACGCAGCGGCGCGACCATGACCGCTGGGAGAAGTTCACGTATTGCGACACTTGGCACTTACCAACGCGCGTTCGGCGCGCTAACATCTCCGCCCCGTCGGCACTCGCATCCGGCGGTCATGGAAGAACAGACCAGGTTGCTCGCTGCCGTGAATGCCGTCTCCGTACTTCGCCCCGAACAAGGGCTCGACGCCGCTGCCTCTCAACCCGCGTTGCGCGAGTGCGTGGCGCGTGCCGTGCGTCGTTATCTCATCGATCTCGATACCCAGCAGGCCGAGGGCCTGTTCGATTTCGTCATGCAGGAAGTCGAAGCGCCGATGCTGCACGAAGTCATGTCATGGTACGGCGGCAATCAGAGCAAGGCCGCGCTCGCGCTTGGCATCAATCGTGCCACGCTGCGCAAGAAACTCTCGCAGCACGGCCTGCTGTAGTCCTCGCGCGCGTCATGCGCGAGACGCATGAATCGCGCCGCGCCGGCGGCGCACGCGGGCTATAATCCGCGGCCTTCTTTCGCTACCGGCGATTCCTCATGTTCGACGCCACGCTAGTGCCGGTCCGCCGCGCACTCATCAGCGTTTCCGACAAGACCGGCCTGCTCGATCTCGCACGCGGCCTCGATGCGCTCGGCGTGAGCCTTCTGTCCACCGGCGGAACCGCGCGGACACTGCGCGACGCCGGCCTGCCCGTCACGGACGTCAGCAACGTGACCGGCTTTCCCGAAATCATGGACGGCCGCGTCAAGACGCTGCATCCGAAGATCCACGGCGGCCTGCTCGGCCGGCGCGGCATCGACGACGCGGTCATGGCGCAGCACGGCATCAGCCCGATCGACCTGCTTGTCGTGAACCTGTATCCGTTCGAACAGGCGACCGCGCGTCCCGACTGCAGTCTCGACGAGGCGATCGAGAACATCGACATCGGCGGCCCGGCCATGCTGCGTGCCGCCGCAAAGAATCACGAACACGTCGTCGTCGTCACCGATCCGGCCGACTACGCCGAACTGCTGCAGGCGCTGCATGCGACGCAGGGCACGACGATCGACCTGCGCCGGCGCCTGGCGGCGAAGACCTACGCGCACACCGCGCGCTACGACGGCCTGATCGCGAACTGGCTCGGCGTCCGCACCGGCGAGCGCGAAGACAACTATCCGCCGAGCCTGCACCTGAGCTACCGCCGCGCGCAGACCCTGCGCTACGGCGAGAATCCGCACCAGTCGGCCGCGCTCTATGTGGAGAGCGATCCGCCGTCGGGCATCGTCGCGACCGCGCGCGTGCTCGCCGGCAAGGAACTGTCGTTCAACAACATCGCCGACGCCGACGCCGCGCTCGAATGCGTCAAGGCGTTCGGCAGCGCGCCGGCCTGCGTCATCGTCAAGCACGCGAATCCCTGCGGCGTCGCGCTCGGCGACACACCGATGCTCGCCTACGAACGCGCCTACGCCTGCGATCCGACGTCGGCCTTCGGCGGCATCATCGCGCTGAACCGCTCGCTCGACGTCGTCACCGCGCGCACGATTCTCGATCGCCAGTTCGTCGAAGTCGTCATCGCGCCCGAGGTCGACGAGGCGGCGCTCGCCGTCTTCGCGAAAAAGCCGAACGTGCGCATTCTCGCGACCGGCCACTGGCCCGAGCAGGCCGCGCACACGACCGATCTCAAGCGCATCGCCGGCGGCCTGCTGATGCAGGACGCCGACCGCGACACGCTGCTGCTGTCGGACCTTCAGGTCGTCACCAAGCGCGTTCCGAATGCGGAAGAGCTGCGCGACCTGCTGTTCGCCTGGCACGTCGCGATGTATGTGAAGTCCAACGCGATCGTCTACGCGAGGGGCGGCCAGACCGTCGGCATCGGCGCCGGCCAGATGAGCCGCGTGATCAGCGCGCGCATCGCCGCGATGAAGGCCGAGGAAGCCGGCCTCGAAGTCCGCGACAGCGTGATGGCCTCGGATGCGTTCTTCCCGTTCCGCGACGGCATCGATGCGGCGGCCAAGGCCGGCATCCGCGCCGTGATCCAGCCGGGCGGCTCGATGCGCGACGACGAAGTGATCGCCGCAGCCGACGAGAACGACATGGCCATGGTGTTCACGGGCGTGCGGCATTTCCGCCATTGAGGCAGGAAAGAGTTGAAGAGGAGTGAGAAAGGAGTCTGCCGTGACGCTTTTACTCGCTTCTCACTCTCCTCGACCGTCGCCCGACCGGATCTACTCGTATAACTTGCTACAAACTTGCTATAAACCGGCGCGATTTGGCCGTCCTTCGAGCCAACCCTCGAGAAAGCCGAGACAGTACAGAGGTGACGCGAGTGAGCGCCGCACGCTTACTCGTTTCTCACTCTTCGATACTCGTCACTCGCATCAATTCCACTCATACAACTTGTAATAAACCGGCGCGACCGGCCCTTCCTTCGGATTGCCCTCGAGGCGGCCGTCGCCGTCGGTGTCGATGTAGGTTTGCGTGATTCCGCTCTTGCCGGTGATGCGGATCATGCTGACGCGGCCGCTGGAGCGGTATTCCTCGATCGTGTCGTCGCCTTCCTTGCGGATCGCGACATCGGGCTTGTCGGCGGTGCGTGCGTCAGCCTTGGCTTTTTCGAGATCGCTCGGGGCGGTCTTCACGCCGGGGTCGTTCATGGACGGCGGCGGTGCGTCGACGAGGTCGGCGCGCTGGACGGGTTTGTCGGCGGCCGGCCTGTCGGCCCCGGTCTGCGCCGAGGCCGCGCCGGCAATCAGAACAACGGCAAGAAACAGATTGCGCTTCATGGAGAACTCCGCGAGTGGCTGGAGCCGGCCTGCGCATCAGTGCAACGGTAACGGGCCGGCATGTGCCGCAGAATAGCAAACGGGCCTGAATGAACCGGTGTCGCTGCGGTGTGATGAATGTAAGCGCCGTGGTCCGCATTGAAAGGCCGGCCGGGCTGCGCCAAGCTCGACGTTCGCAAGGGAGAACATCATGCCGACTCTGGTGCTGATCGACGGGTCCAGCTACCTCTATCGCGCGTTTCATGCGCTGCCGCCGCTGAGCAACGCGGCCGGCGAACCGACCGGCGCGCTGTTCGGTGTCGTCAACATGCTGCGCACGACGCTGAAGGCCAGGCCCGACTACGCCGCCTTCGTCTGCGACGCGTCGGGGCCGACGTTCCGCGACGAGCTCTATCCGGACTACAAGGCGAACCGGCCGCCCATGCCGGACGAGCTGCGCGCGCAGATCGAGCCGATGTGCGAGATCGTCAGGGCGCTCGGGTTTCCGATCCTGCGTGAAGCCGGCGTCGAGGCCGATGACGTCATCGGCACGCTCGCGCTGCAGGCCGCGGCGCAGGGCATCGACGTGGTCGTCTCGACCGGCGACAAGGACATGGCCCAGCTCGTCGGCCCGCACGTCACGCTGAGCAACACGATGACGAACACGACGCTCGATCCGGCCGGCGTGTTCGAAAAGTTCGGCGTGCATCCGGCGCAGATCGTCGATTTCCTGACGCTCATGGGCGACAGCGTCGACAACATCCCGGGCGTGGACAAATGCGGTCCCAAGACGGCTGCGAAGTGGCTCGCCGAATACGGGACGCTCGACAACCTCGTCGCGAACGCCGCAAAGATCGGCGGCAAGATCGGCGAAAACCTGCGCAGCGCGCTGCCGCGGCTGCCGCTGTCGCGCGTGCTCGCGACGATCAAGACCGATGTCGCGCTGGCCGACGCGCCGACCGATCTCGTGCTGCGCGAACGCGACGCCGAAACGCTGCGTACGCTCTACACGCGCTACGGCTTCAACGCGGCACTGAAGGACCTCGACGGCAAGGGTAGCGGCGAAGAGCTGCGCGGCGCGAACGTGCCGGTGCAGTACCGCAAGCCCGTCGGCAGCGACAGCGCGCTCGATCCCGCGCTGGCCGCACCCGGCCGCTACGAGTGCATCACGGAAGCCGAGCAGCTCGAAACCTGGCTGCAGCGGCTCAAGCTCGCCGACGTCGTCGCGTTCGATACCGAAACGACGTCGCTCGATCCGATGCAGGCGGAAATCGTCGGACTCTCCTTTGCCGTGCAGAGCGGCGAAGCCGCCTACGTGCCGCTGGCCCACGACTATCCGGGCGCGCCTGCGCAGCTC
>CAMLLF010000193.1 GCA_946480705.1 uncultured Lysobacteraceae bacterium
CGAAGTGAACCCGCGTGCCTCGCGCACCGTGCCGTTCGTGTCGAAGGCGACCGGCGTGCCGCTCGCGAAGATCGCGGCGCGCTGCATGGTCGGGCAGACCCTCGCTGCGCAGAACGCGACGCGCGAGGTGATCCCGCAGTATTACTCGGTCAAGGAAGCGATCTTCCCGTTCCTGAAATTCCAGAACGTCGATCCGATCCTCGGTCCCGAGATGCGTTCGACCGGCGAGGTCATGGGCGTCGGCCGCAGCTTCGGTGCGGCATTCGCGCGCGCGCACGAAGCCGCCAACATTGCCGCGCCGCCGAAGGGCAAGGTGTTCGTGTCGGTGCGCGATCCGGACAAGCCGCGCCTGCTCGGCGTCGCGCAGGACCTGCTGCGCCGCGGCTATTCGCTCGTCGCGACCAGCGGCACCTGCGACTGGCTCGAAGCGCAGGGCGTGGCCTGCGCGCGCGTCAACAAGGTCATCGAAGGCCGTCCCCACGTCGTGGATCTGATCAAGAACGGCGAGATCGTCTTCATCGTCAACACGACCGAAGGCAAGCAGGCGATCGCCGACTCGTTCTCGATCCGGCGCGAGGCGCTGCAGCAGCGCATCACCTATTCGACTACCATTGCCGGCGCCCGTGCGCTGCTGCATTCGCTGGACTATCGCGAGGACGGCAGCGTGAACAGCCTGCAAGAGCTGCACAAGGAACTGAAAGCATGAAGCGACCGCCCTTGACCCTCAAAGGCGCCGAGCGTCTGCGCGACGAACTCGAAAAACTGAAGACCGTGGATCGCCCGCGCATCATCGAGGCGATCGCCGAGGCGCGTGCGCACGGCGATCTCAAGGAAAACGCCGAGTATCACGCGGCGCGCGAACAGCAGGGTTTCGTCGAGGGGCGGATCCAGGAAATGGAAGCGACGCTGAGCTATGCGGAAGTCATAGACGTGTCGAAGCTGCAGGCGGCGCCGCGCATCGTGTTCGGCGCGACCGTCGAACTCGAGGACGAAGACTCGGGCGACGCCGTGACGTACCAGATCGTCGGCGACATCGAGGCCGACATCAAACAGCGCCTGATCGCGGTCAGCTCGCCGATCGCGCGTGCGCTGATCGGCAAGAGCCAGGGCGATTCGTTCGAATTCCAGGCGCCGAACGGCGTGAAGCGGTACGAGATCACGGCGGTCAGATACGACTGAGCTGTTGCCGGGAATAGGGCGTGGGAATCGCCACGGCGGAAACCCATTCTCACCCAGTCCTCCCCTTGAAGGGGGCGGCTCAACGCTTCAAACCCTCCCCTCCACGGGGAGGGCATGGGTGGGGATGGGTATCACCTCAGCCATCTCGTATGCGAGGGAAGCCCGATGAACCGACTCACGCTGCTGCTCCCACCGCGTGCCGTGCTCGCCGCCGATGCGGCGCTCGCATCGGGACCGATCCCGTTCTGGCTGCGCCGCGGCGATGCGCGGCCGGCCGCCGCGGCGGGCCGCGAAACCGCGCTTCGTGAACATTTCCAGTTTGCCGGAACCGCCTTGCCGGTCGCCGCGCTGACGCGCGAGGCGGACTGCGGCGATGCGGCCGGCTCGACCTGGCTGCGCGCCGACCCGGCACACGTGCGCGCCGACATGGCGACCGCGCGCATGCTCGCCTGCGGCGAACTCGGCCTCGACGCCGCCGACTGCGAAGCGCTGCTGCGTCCGCTGCGCCCGCTGTTCGGCGACAGCGGCTTTCCGATCGATGCGCCCGTGCCGTCGCGCTGGTATCTGCGCGCGCCCGCCGGTGCGCACCTGCCTGTCTTCGTGCCGCCGGACCGCGCGCTCGGCGACGACCTGCGCCTGCATCTGCCCGAGGGCAACGAGGGCAAGCGCTGGCGCAGCCTGCTCAACGAAGCGCAGATCGTGCTGCACAACCATCCACTCAACGAACAGCGCGTCGCGCGCGGCCAGCTGCCGGTCAACAGCCTGTGGTTCTGGGGCGCCGGCGCGCTGCCGCAGTGGGTGAAGACGCCGCTGACGCGCGTGCTGACCTGCGACGGCGTGCTCGCCGCGCTCGCCGCGCGCGCGAAGTGCGCCGTCGCCGCCGCGACGCCCGACGCGCTGACCGGCTTCGACGGCGAGTCCTTGCTCGATCTCGACGATGCGGCCGCGTTGCCCGTGCTCGCGAACCAGTGGCTGCCGCGCCTCGAACACGGCCTCGCGCGCGGCAAGCTCGCCGAGCTGCGTCTGCAGCTGGCCGGCGGCGAGCGCGCGGTCTATCGCCACGGCCAGCGCTGGCGCTTCTGGCGCCGCGTGCAGCCGCTCAGGGCCTGACGTGCGCAACTGGCGCATCGAGCGGCGCAGCGCGCCGCCGCCGGGCGAGTGGACCGGCAACCTGCATCCGGTGCTGCAGCGCATCTATGCGGCGCGCGGCGTCGCGTCGCCGCACGACGTCGAGCACCGCCTCGCGCGACTCGTGTCGCCGCGGCAGCTCGGCGGCCTCGACACCGCCTGCGAACGCCTCGAACGCGCATTGCGCGAGGGCGAGCGCATCGTCGTCGTCGGCGACTTCGATGCCGACGGCGCGACCGGCACGGCGGTCGCCGTGCGCGGTCTGCGCCTGCTCGGCGCGACCGACGTCGACTACCAGGTGCCGAACCGGTTCACGCACGGCTACGGCCTGAGTCCGGCGCTCGTCGACGAACTGCTGCCGCGAAAGCCCGATCTCATCGTCACGGTCGACAACGGCGTCGCGGCGCACGCGGGCGTCGCCGCGGCCAACGCGCTCGGCATCGCCGTCGTCGTGACCGACCATCATCTGCCCGGCGATTCGCTGCCCGACGCGGCCGCGATCGTCAATCCGAACCTGCCGGGCGATGCGTTCCCGAGCAAGGCGCTGGCCGGCGTCGGCGTCGTGTTCTACGTGCTGCTCGCGCTGCGCGCGCGGCTGCGTGCGAACGGCTGGTTCGTGCAGCGCGCCGAGCCCGACCTGTCGACGCTGCTCGATCTCGTCGCGCTCGGCACGGTCGCCGACCTCGTGCCGCTCGACTACAACAACCGCGTGCTCGTCGACGCGGGACTGCGCCGCATCCGCGCGCGCCAGGCCTGCGCCGGCGTGCTCGCGCTGATCGAGTCGAGCAAGCGCGCCGCCGAATCGCTGTGCGCGAACGATCTCGGTTTCGCGCTCGGTCCGCGCATCAATGCGGCCGGCCGCATGGACGACATGCGACTCGGCATCGAATGCCTGCTCTGCGACGAGCCGCGCCGCGCGCGCGAACTTGCCGACCACCTCAGCGCGATCAACGCCGAGCGCCGCGACCTGCAGGCGCAGATGGTGGAGCAGGGCGAAGCGACGGTCGCGAGCTATCTCGCGCGCTACGGCGCCGACACGCTGCCGATCGGCGTCGTGCTCTACGAGCCCGACTGGCATGTCGGTATCGTCGGGCTGGTCGCGTCGAAGCTGAAGGAACGCCTGCATCGTCCGGTGATCGCGTGCGCGCCGGGCGACGACGACGGCGAGGAGATCAAGGCCTCGGGGCGCTCGATCGCGGGCTTCCACCTGCGCGATGCGCTTGCCGAAGTCGATGTGACGATGCCGGGCCTCATCACGCGCTTCGGCGGCCATGCGATGGCTGCAGGACTGACCTTGCCGGCGTCGCGTCTGGCCGAGTTCGCCGCGGCGTTCGATGCGGTCGCGCGCCGGCGTCTCGATCCGGCCCTGCTCGATCCGGTGCTGCAGACGGATGGCTGCCTCGCCGCGCACGAATACGATCTCGAGCTCGCCCGCCAGTTGCGCTTCGCGGGGCCCTGGGGCCAGGCCTTTCCCGAGCCGCTGTTCGACGACGAATTCCGCGTGCTCGACTGGAAACTCATGGGTCAGACGCACTTGCGCCTGACGTTGCAGCATGCGCAGCGCCGCGAACCGCTCGACGCGGTCATGTTCGGCGGCTACGCGGGTCAGCCGCCGCCGGCCCGGCTGCGCGCCGCGTTCGAGCTCTCCATCGACGACTGGAACGGGCGTGAGAAGTTGCGGCTGCTGGTCAGGCATTGGGAGGCACTGACCTAGCAGTTTTTCGAGGATGGACACGCGACCGCTTTCACGCGCCGCCCGGAGGAAGCTTCCGCTTCCCGCCTTCGGCGACCGACGCTCCCGTGGGTGATTTTCAGTCGACCGAGAACGACTGCAGCGTCACCGGCACCGTCGCCGTGTTGATCGCGAACTGGATGACGAAGCTGGCCGAACCCGACGGAGCGATGGTCTGATTGCTCCATTGCATGGCCGAGGTGAAGTCGCCGGGACCGAAAGGCAGACCGCTGCTGTCGAGATTGGTCACGGCCGCGTCGTCGAGCACGGTGCCCAGGTCGGTGGCGCCGAACGGCCGCACCATGTAGGCGTCGGCGCTGATGCCGACGTATTCGCCGGTGACGCCGCCCGGGTCGGTCAGGCCGATGCGGGTGGTGCTGATCTGGACGGCGGAATCGTTGCCTGCCGTCGGCTGGATGTCGAAGTCCAGCATGTGAAAGATATCGATGACCAGCGGATTGGACTGACTGAGGTTGGTGATGGTCATGGTCTTTTCGACACGGCCGGAAGGACCGTTGAAATTGGTCACGACCGCGATTTCCCGGGCCGAGAACAGGCCGCGGGCGCTGACGTCGGTCCAGTCCAGGGTCGAGGTGTTGCCGGCGTAGTTCTGCGTGGCGGGTACCGGAAAAAAGAATTCCCGCGCATCGCCGGAGACACGGAAATACCAGCCCGATTCGAACAAGTGGTCCTGGGTTGCGGTGGCGGAAACGCCGACGAAATTGCCTGCGGGTGAATTGTCGAAAGATGAAGCCGGCCGCGTGAAATTGGCGGCGCCGTCGGTGATGGTGCCTTGTGCGAGTACGGAGCCGCTGCCGAGAAGAGCGGTAACCGTTGCGAATGCACGAACGGATCGAAGCATGGTATTCCCCAGTTGATCCGGCCCCCGCCGGAATGGTGCAGCGACGGCGGCGCCCGAGACTGCCGGGCTTGAAACCCGGAACGAAAGCGCTTCCTTCTCGATGCCGCCGATATACGGAGAGCCGTCGGAACCACGATTCCGGCGAGCCGGCCGCCCCTGGTCGCCAGCTCGCCTCCCCGTTTTGGTATTCTGCCGGCCTTTTTTCCCGCAAAGAAGTGGTTCCACGCCATGATCGAGACCAATCCGATCTCCGCGCGCATCGCCGATCTCAAGGATCGGGTGCAGTCGCTTAGGGGGTATCTTTGACTACGAGACAAAAGCGGAACGTCTCGAAGAAGTAAGTCGCGAACTGGAAAGTCCGACCGTCTGGGACAACCCGCAACGGGCCCAGGATCTCGGCAAGGAACGTGCCCAGCTCGAAAAGATCGTGCACGGCATCAAGAGCCTGATCGAAGGACTCGACGGCGCCGGCGAACTGCTGGAAATGGCCGTGGCCGAGGCGGACGAGGGCACCGCGCTCGCGGTGGCCGACGACGTCGACACGCTCGCGCAGAAGGTCGACAAGCTCGAGTTCCAGCGCATGTTCTCCGGCAAGATGGACGCGGCCAACGCGTTCGTCGACGTGCAGGCCGGCGCCGGCGGCACCGAGGCGCAGGACTGGGCCGAAATGCTGCTTCGCATGTACTTGCGCTGGTGCGAGAACAAGGGCTGGAAGACCGAGCTCATGGAAGTTTCCGCGGGCGATGTCGCCGGCATCAAGAGCGCGTCGTTCCGTGTCGAAGGCGACTACGCCTACGGCTGGCTCAAGACCGAGATCGGCGTGCACCGCCTGGTCCGGAAATCGCCGTTCGACTCGGACAACCGCCGCCACACCTCGTTCTCGTCGATCTTCGTCTCACCCGAAGTGGAAGACGATATCGACATCGACATCAATCCGGCCGATCTGAAGACCGACGTCTACCGCTCCTCGGGAGCGGGCGGCCAGCATGTGAACAAGACCGAATCGGCCGTGCGCATCACGCACGTTCCGAGCGGCGTCGTCGTCGCGTGCCAGACCGAGCGCTCCCAGCACGCCAACCGCGACCGCGCGATGAAGATGCTCAAGGCCAAGCTGTACGAGATCGAGATGCAGAAGCGCAACGCCGAAAAGGACGCGCTCGAAGCGACGAAGTCGGACATCGGCTGGGGCAGCCAGATCCGCTCCTACGTGCTCGACCAGTCGCGCATCAAGGATCTGCGCACGAGCGTGGAGCGCACCGACACGCAGAAGGTGCTCGACGGCGACCTCGACGAGTTCATCGAAGCCAGCCTCAAGCTCGGCCTCGAGGCCGGTGCCAAGCGCATCGACGCATAAGAGTAAATTTATGGAAAAGATAACTCTGCAACGGATTGTTCTCGCCGCGCTGCTGTCGGGTCTCGCCGCCGGCGCGCAAGCCGCAAGGCGCCTGCCGGACGCCTCCGCTACCGTCGCGCAGATCGAGGCGAAAGTGGAGCAGGGCGGCGTCGATCCGGCGCGCGACCTCGCGCCGCTCGTCGACGGCCTGCGCGCGGCGAAGGACGAGCGCAGCCAGTCGACCTACATCGACGCGATCGAGGAACTCGGCGACTTCCGGGGCAGTTCGCCGGCTGCGGTGAAGGCCTGGCTCGTCGCGAACGCGCCGCCCGCGCTGCTCGAGGTCGCGCGCAGCAACGCCGGCTGGAGCGTGCGCGGCGACGCGCTGATGGCGCTGCGCACGCTCGATGCGCCCGACGCGGTGCTCGACGAAGCGATCGCGATCGCGCGGGCCGCGACCGGCGACGGCGACGGCTTCATCCACAGCCGCGGCAGAAGGAACAGGCCGCGCTGCAGTTGCTGCGCTCGCGCGGCCGCGGCGCGTCGGACGACGATCTGGGCCGTGCGCTCGGCGAGGGCGACGCCGAAATCGTGCAGGCGCTCATCGATGCCGGCGTCGACGTGGCGTCGCCTGGCGACGGCCCGCTGACGCCGCTCGGCATGGCGACGATGCTGGCCTGCGCCAAGCAGGTGCCGATCAACCGGCAGCTCGCCGTGCTCGACCTGCTGATCGCCCAGGGCGCCGACGTCAACCACCGCGACGCGCAGGGCAACACCGTGCTGATCGCGGCCGTGCAGCAGTGCCCAATCGCGGTGTTCGAGAAACTCGTCGCCGCCGGCGCCGAGCCGAATCCGGTCAACGCGCAGCAGTTCACGCCGCTGAAGATGGCCATGGTCGCCGGCCGCTGGGACATCGCCGAATTCCTCGTCGGCAAGGGCGCGCGCATGAGCGCGAAGGACG
>CAMLLF010000194.1 GCA_946480705.1 uncultured Lysobacteraceae bacterium
TGTTCTACCTCGCGCTGCTGCCCGGCATCGTCAGCCTCGACGCGGTGTCGGCGCGCGATGTATCGACGCTCGCCGCGCTCGTCGCCGTCGTCGTCGGCGGCGTGCTGTTCGCCTATGCGCTGCTCGCCGCGCGCCTGCGCGACACCTTCCGTTCCCCGGCCGCGCTGCGCCGCATCAACCGCGGCAGCGCGGTGCTGATGGCCGTGGCAGCCGTGGTCGTCGTCACTCGCTAGCCCCACCGGAGTCCGTCCATGCGCCTGTTCGCCCTGCCGTTCCTGTTGCTGTTCGCGTCGCCCGCGTTCGCCGTCGAAGCCACCGCCGACAACGCCGAGGAAGCCGTCGTGCTCAAGGATTCGGCCGCGCTCAACGCGGCCGATGTCGATGCGCTGCTCGCCGTGCTGTCGCCGTCGCTGCGCATCTACAAGCGGCCGACCGATCCGCATGCGCTCGCCGGTCCGCAGTCGGACAAGATCGGCACCTACGAACAAGTGCGCGATTTCTTCGGCGAGACCTTCAAGCAGGGGCCGCAGGGACGTCACGACGTGCGCGCGATGGTGTCGCTCGGCGATCTCGTGCTCGCGCAGGTCGAGTTCCGCCTGCCGAATGAAACCGCCGTCACGCGCCAGCTCACGGCGTTCCGCGTGCGCAACGGACTGATCGAGGCGATCTGGCACGTCGCGCGCGTCGAGAACGCGACCGAGGATTCGGGCCAGGCCGCGCAGGACGTCATCCGCCGCTTCAATGCCGCGGCCGACCGCAGCGATGCCGATGCGTTCCTTGCGCTGTTTTCGCCGGAAGCGCGCAATTTCCACTTTCGCAACGCGCCGGACGTGCTCGGCGGCGGGCCGTCGAAGAGCATCGTCGATGCGGCCAGCCGCGAGCGCGTGTTCCGCACGATGTTTGCGGAGCGGCCCGCGCGGATCGAAGCGCTGGACGGATTCGCGGTCGGCGAGTTCGTGGTCAGCCACGACCGCGCGACGCAGATGGACGGCGCGGTGAACGAGGGGCTGTCGATCTACCGCGTGCAGAACGGCCTGATCGTCGACGACTGGTACATGGCCGAGCGCAAGGTGAAGTGACGGTGCAGCGCGGCGCTCAGCCGTCGCTGCGTTCCGCTTCGTCGCCGGCGCGCGTGCGCGTGCGGCGCGTCGGTGCGCCGCCGTGACGCTTGCGCCACGCGTGCGAGAACGCGGACAGGCTGCGGAAGCCGACCGCGTGCGCGATTTCGGAGACGGTGCCTTCGCCCGCATCGAGCAGCACGCGCGCGCGATCCAGGCGCAGGCGCTGCAGCGCTGCGGCCGGGCTTTCGCCCGACGCCGCCGCGTAGCGGCGATACAGCGTCGCGCGCGAGACATGGACGGCCGCGGCGAGCGATTCCATGTCGACGGTTTCTTCGTGCAGGTGAACGTCGAGCCAGGCCGTGACGCGCGCGACGAACGGATCGGGCGATGCCGCGGATTCGCCGGCGGCCGCCGCGTTCGTTGCGGCCGGTGACGTCGCAACCGGCGGCGACGCAGTTGATGACGTCGCGGACGGCGGCGCCGCAATGGCGGCGCGACGCCGGGGCGGCACGGTGCGCAATGCGGTACGCACGTGCGCGAGCAGCACGCCGGGATCGAGCGGCTTGAGCAGGAAGCGATCGGCGCCGGCATCGAGCGCGCGGATCTCGTCGGCGCTGTCGGCGCGTTCGCTCAGCAGGATCAGCGGCACGTCGCGCAGACACGCGTCGGCGCGCAGCGCACGGAGCAGCTCCAGCCCGTCGAGCCTGGGCATCAGCAGGTCGCTGACGACAAGGTCGGGCCGCACGCGGCGCGCGCACCGCAGCGCGGCCTCGCCGTCGGCGGCATCGGACACGTCGAAGTGCGTCGCGAACAGTTCGCGCAGGCGATCGCGCAGAACCGCATCGTCGTCGACGACGAGTATGCGCAGCATCGCCGCCGCGTCGTCCCCAGGCGCGGCGGAGGCGATGCGATACGTGTCGTGCCGCGCGTCCGGCAGATCGGCGTCGCGCGGCACGGCAGTCGCGTCGCGGCGCGCGACCTCGGCGCGGTGCTGCTGCAGATCGCGCAGCGCGGACTCTGTCTGCAGCCGTTGTTCGTTCAATGCCGCGGTGCGCTGCGCGACGGCGTTCTGCAGCCGGTGAAGCTGCAGCCGCGTCGAGCGCTGGCGCCAATAGGCGACGAACGCGACGGCGAGGCCGAGCAGCACGGCGCCGAGCTGCCCTGTGGCAATGCCGGCAGGTTCGCCGGCCGAAGTCGGTATGCGCAGCCCCGCGGAAAGCAGCGCGGCCTCGCGCTCTTCGCGCTGCAGAGCGACGTCGCGCAGCGCCGGGAGGTCGCGCGTGCCCGTCGACGCGACGGTGTCCCGCGTGCCGCGCCGCAGATCGGTTTCCGCGCGAGCCGTGCCGGCGCAGAGCACGCAGAGTGCGAAGGCGACAGCGGCGATGGCGCTGCGCGCGGCGCGATTGAGCGGCGCCGGCCCGCTGTCGATTTGCGCGCCGCGCCGTGCGGATGCCGGCTGACGGCCTCCGTCGGAAACGATGGTGTCGCTGCCTCGCGTCACGGTTGCGTTCCCCCTCGCGTCGATCCGCCGAATGGCGGCGCGCGCGGCCGGAATGTGTCGAATTCCGGCGGCGTGCGGGGTCGATTCCACCTCAACCTCGGCAGCCGGACAATGCCTTCGTCGACAAATTTTGCATACGAATGCGCATGTCAGGGCGCGTCTGACGCGCGGGCGCGAGCGCGGTCGCGCGATGCCGAATACGGCCACACGTGCGCGCGAACGCGGCGATCCGGTGTTGTCGATCGCGGCCGTCGGACGCCGCGCATGGCGTCCGACGGCTGCCGTTGTCTTGCGCGCCGATGCGTCAGACGATTCGCCGACGCAGTCCGCCGACGCCGAGCATCAGTACTCCGAGCGCGAGCAACAGCAGCGCCGGCGGACTCGATGCGGGCGCCGGTGCCGCGGGACGCACGCTGCCGGTTGCCGACGACTGGCACGGCGCTGCCGTCGTCGACGGCGCGCAGACGCCGCCGCCGGGCAATGACACCGACACGATGTTCGTCACCTGTGCCGGCGCCGCTGCGGCGAGCGTCGCGCTCACCGTATACGTCAGCGCGTCGCCGGCCGGCAGCGAATCGACGGTCTCGTCGATCGCACCGTTGCCGCTCGTGTTCGGACACGCGGCGCCGGTGCAGGTCCAGTCGAATGCGACGATGCCGGCGGGTAGCGGATCGCTGATGCGCAGATCGGTTGCGGCAACCGCGCTCGTGTTGCGCACGGCGATCGTGTACGTCGCCGTTCCGCCGGAGACCAGCGGACCCGGCGCGAGCGTCTTCGTCACGGCGAGTTCCGGCAGCGGCGGCACGCCGACCGCGCTGCTGCACGGCGGCGGTGTGTTGGCCGGCGCGCAGACGCCGTCCGGTGGCGTTGCGGTCGCAGTGTTCGTGATCTGCGCCGGTGGCGTCGCGCTGACGGCTGCGGTGACGGTGTAGGTCACGCTCGCGTTCGCGGGCAACGTCGCGATCGTTTCGTCGATCGCGCCGGCACCGCTGGCATTCGGACAGATCGCGCCGCCGGTGCCTGCGCAGGTCCACGCGAACGCGGTGATGCCTGCGGGCACCGGATCGGTCACGTGCGTGTTCGGCGCGGCAACGGAACCGACGTTGTCGACGACGATCGTGTAGGTCACCGTGCCGCCGGGCGTCAGCACGGTCGTGTCCGCGGTCTTCGTGATGCGGACCTGCGGACCGGGCGGCACGCTCGCCGACGCGCTGCACGGCGGCGGTGTGTTGCCCGGCGCGCAGACGCCGTCCGGCGGCGCTGCGGTCGCGGTGTTCGTGATCTGTGCGGGCGGCGCCGCGCTGACGGTCGCGGTGACGGTGTAGGTGACGCGCGCGTTTGCGGGCAAGGTCGCGATCGTTTCGTCGATCGCACCGGCACCGCTCGCGTTCGGACAGATCGCGCCACCCGTGCCTGCGCAGGTCCAGGCGAACGCAGTGATGCCCGGCGGTACCGGATCGCTTACGTGCGTGTTCGGCGCTGCAACGGAACCGGCGTTGTCGACGACGATCGTGTAGGTCACCGTGCCGCCCGGCGTCAGCGACGTCGCGGACGCGGTTTTCGCGATGCTCACGCGCGGGGACGTCGGCGTCGTCGCGGTGCTGGAGCACGGCGACGGTGCGTTGTCCGGCACGCAGAGTCCGCCGGATGTCGTCGACGTCGCGGTGTTCGACACGGAGGCCGGCGGATTCGCGTCGACGGTCGCGGTGATCGTGTACATCACGTTGCCGCCGGCGGGAAAGGTCGCGAGCGTTTCGTTGATCGCGCCGCTGCCGGCGGCGTTCGGACAGAGCGCGCCGGCCGTGGCCACGCAGGTCCACGTGAAGGGTGTGGTCAGTCCGGCCGGTATCGGATCGGCGACGGTCGTGCCGCCGGCAGCCTGATTGCTGACGTTGCGCGCGGTGACGGTGTAGGTGACCGTGCCGCCCGGATCGAGCGTCGCCGCCGTCGTGCGCTTGTCCAGTTCGATGACGGGTACCGGCGACACCGCAACCGCCGCCACGCACGGCGCGGCCGTGTTCGCCGGTGTGCAGACGCCGCCGCCGGACGGTGTCGCCGACGCGGTGTTCGTCACGCTCGCGGGCGGTGCAGCCGCGATCGTCGCGGTGATCGTGTAGACGACCCAGCCGCCGGGCGGGAAAGTCGCGATCGTTTCGTCGAGCGCGCCGCTGCCGCTCGCGTTCGGGCAGAGCGCACCGGCCGAGGACGCGCAGGTCCAGGCGAACGCGGTGAGGCCGGCCGGAATCGGATCGGCGAGCGTCGTGCCCGTCGCGGCGACGGAACCCGTGTTGCGCACGGTCACGGTGTAGACGACGGAGCCGCCCGGCGTGATCGTCGTGGTGTTGGCGGTCTTCGTGATTTCGACCTGCGGCACCGGCGGCACGCTCGCCGAACTGGAACACGGCGGCGGCGTGTTGGCCGGCGAGCAGACGCCACCGGGCGGACTCGCCGTCGCGCTGTTGACGACGACGGCCGGCGGATCGGGATCGACGCTGGCGGCTATCGCATAGGTCACGGCGCCGCCGGCCGGCAGCGTCGCGATGACGGCGTTGACGGCGCCGGTGCCGTTCGCGGCCGGGCAGACCGCGCCGCCGGCGGCGCTGCAGCTCCAGGCGAACGCGGTGATGCCCGCGGGAACCGGATCGCTGACCGCGGTGTTCGGTGCCGCGACCGAGCCGGTGTTCGTGACGGTCACCGTGTAGTTGATCGTGCCGCCCGGCGTCAGCGTCGCCGTATCAGCGGTCTTGGTCACGCGGATTTGCGGCCCCGGCGGCGTGCTGACTGAACTGCTGCACGGCGGCGGCGTGTTGCCCGGCACGCAGAGGCCGCCGGGCGGACTGGCGCTCGCCGTGTTCGTGATCTGCTCAGGCGGCGTCGCGCTGACGCTTGCCGCGACCGTGTAGGTCACGTTCGCAGCGGCGGGCAGGGTCGCGATCGTTTCGTTGATCGCGCCGCTGCCGCTCGCGTTCGGGCAGATCGCGCCACCGGCGCTTGCGCAGGTCCAGTCGAACGTCGCGATACCCGGCGGAACCGGGTCGCCGACGACGGTATTCGGTGCGGCCACGGATCCCGCATTGTTCACAATGATCGTATAGGTCACCGTGCCGCCGGGCGTCAGCACCGTCGTGTCGGCGGTCTTGGTCACGCTGACCTGCGGCCCCGGCGGCGTGCTGACCGAGCTGCTGCACGGCGGCGGCGTGTTGCCGGGGGCGCAGACGGCGTCGGGCGGATCGACGCTGACGGTGTTCGTGATCTGCGCCGGTGGCGCCGCGCCGACGGTCGCGGTGACGGTGTAGACGACCGAGGCGCCGGCCGGCAGGGCCGCGATCGTCTGGCTGATCGCGCCGGTGCCGGCCGGATTCGGGCACGCCGTGCCGGCACAGGTCCAGTCGAACGCGGCGATGCCCGCGGGCATCGGATCGCTGACGAGCACATTGGTCGCGGCGACGGCGCCGGCGTTGCCGACGGCAACGGTGTAGACGACGGTGCCGCCGGGCGTCAGCACGTCCGTGTTCGCGGTCTTCGCCACGCTGATCCGAGACACGGTCGGCGTCGTCGTCGTCGACGCGCACGGCGGCGCGGTATTGGCCGGCGCACAGACGCCGTCGACCGGCGTTGCGGAGGCCGTGTTCGTGATCTGCGCCGGCGGCGCTGCGTCGACGGCGGCCGTGATCGTATAGGTCGCGACGCTGCCGGGCGGAAACGGCGCGATCGTGTCGGCGAGCGCGCCGCTGCCCGCCGCGGTGCACGCCGCGCCGCCGCTGGCCGTGCAGGTCCAGTCGAACGCAGTGAGACCGGCCGGCAGCGGATCGCCGACGGTCGTGCCGTCGGCGGGCACGCTGCCGGTGTTGCTGACGACGACGGTATAGGTCAGCGTGCCGGACGGCGTCGCAAAAAAATCAGACGTGGACTTCTGCACAGATATAGTCGGCGCGGCCGGCACTGTCGCGGCCGAGGTGCACGGCGGCGGCGTGTTGCCCGGCGCGCAGACGCCGCCGGGCGCGGGTGTCGCCGCGGCGGTGTTCGTGACGCTCGCCGGCGGAGCGTCGGCGACGGTCGCGGTGATCGTGTAGGTCGCCGTCGCGCCGGCCGGGAATGCCAGGAGCGTGTCGTTCAAAGCGCCGCTGCCGCCGGCGGCGCAGACCGCGCCGCCGCTCGCGGTGCAGGTCCACGTGAACGGCGTCGTCAGTCCCGCAGGAATCGGATCGCTGACCGTCGTGCCGCCGGCATCGGCATTGCCCGGATTCGTGACGACGACGGAGTACGTCACCGTGCCGCCGGGTGTGGCCTGCGCTGCCGTCGTGCTCTTGTGTAGCTGGACGATCGCCGCGGCGGGCCGCTGCACGTTCGCGCGGCAGGGCGGCGCGGCGTTGTCGGGCGCGCAGAGACCGCCGCTCGCGGGCGGCTGCGCTGTCACGACGTTGTCGATCAGCGCCGGCGGATTCGCGGCGACCGTGGCCGTGACGGTGTAGCCGAGCGATCCGTCGGCCGGCAGGGTCGCAATGGTCTCGGCGATCGCACCGCTGCCGCTCACCACGTACAGCCACTGGTCGGCGCCCCGGTGGCGGTTGTCCGACCCGCCTTCGGTCTCGCCCGGCGCGAGCGTCATCTGCGCGGCCTGCGAGTGT
>CAMLLF010000195.1 GCA_946480705.1 uncultured Lysobacteraceae bacterium
TTTCTTCAAGCGGAACCCAGCAATGCCCTCGATCGACATTCGCCACAAGCACGCAAAGCCCGTCAAGGAAGCCAAGATCGCCGTGACGGAGGTGGCCGAAGAAATTTCCCGGAAGTTCGACCTGACCTGGGGCTGGAAGGGCAACGTGCTGCACTTCGAGCGTTCCGGCGTGAACGGCAAGATCGCGCTCGAAAAGGGCCTCGTGCACGTGACCGCCGAACTCGGCTTCCTGCTGTCGATGCTCAAGCCCGCGGTCGAGAAGGAAATCGAGAAGCGCCTCGTGCAGCACTTCGGCACGGCCTGAGCCCTTCGACCATCGGCCGGGTTGGAGGCCTGACGCGGCCGACTACAATCGGCCCGACACTCCGACAGCGGATCGCCATGCTCGTCATCCAGGCCGCCAGCCAACCGCCCAAGCCGCGCCGCCGTCCGCGCATCGGCCTCGCCGTCGCCGGCGGTGGTCCGCTCGGCGGCATCTATGAACTCGGCGCGCTCTGCGCGATCCAGGACGCGACGCACGGCCTCGACACGAACGCACTCGACGTCTATGTCGGCGTGAGTTCCGGCGCGTTCATCGCAGCCGGACTCGCGAACCGGCTGAGTCCGGCGGAGATGTGCCGCATCTTCCTGACCAGCGAGTCCCATGAAGCGCGCTTCCGGCCCGACCTGTTCGTGCAGCCGGCGCTGCTTGAATACCTGCGCCGCAGCTGGCGCGCGCCGGGCGTCGTCGCCGAGTGGCTGCTCGACATCGCGCGCCGCCCGCTGCAGCAGACCCTGACCGACAACCTCGTGCGCCTCGGCAGCCTGCTGCCGACCGGCCTGTTCGACAACGAGCGGATCGAGGCCTTCCTGCGCGGCGTGTTCACGCGCAACGGCCGCAGCAACGATTTCCGCACGCTCGATCGCAGGCTCTACGTGATCGCGGTCGAACTCGACAGCGGCAAGGCCGTGCGCTTCGGCGCGCCGGGCTACGACGCGGTGCCGATCTCGCGCGCGATCCAGGCCAGCTCCGCGCTGCCCGGCCTGTATCCGCCGGTCGCGATCGACGGCCGCTACTACGTCGACGGCGCGCTGCAGCGCACGCTGCATGCCTCGGTCGCGCTCGACGACGGCGCCGATCTCGTGATCGGCATCAATCCGCTCGTGCCGTTCGACGCCAACGCGGTCGGCGACGCGACCGCGAGCCTCGTCGAACGCGGCCTGCCCGCGGTGCTGTCGCAGACCTTCCGCACGCTGCTGCAGTCGCGCATGCAGGCGAGCCTGTCGAAATACCGCAGCCACTACGCCAACGCCGATGTCGTGCTGTTCGAGCCGAACGCCGACGACGCACGCATGTTCTTCACCAACGTCTTCAGCTACGACAACCGGCTGCAGGTCGCCGAACATGCCTATCGCTCGACGCTGTCCGACCTGCGTGCGCGCCGGTCGGAACTCGAACCGGTGTTCGCGCGCCACGGCCTGTCGTTCGATTCGGCCGTGCTCGACGACACGCAGCGCGGTCTGCGCGCGGGAATCGGTCCGGCGCCCGCGCCGCAGACCCCGGCGACGGCGCAGCTGCGCCGTGCGCTGGACGAACTGCAGGCGCTGGTTGCGCCGGAGCCGCGGCGCCGCCCGCGCAAAGTGCAACGAGTCCACTCATAGCAATAGAAATAATTTCACATTGCAGCAGTGCCGCCACTCGCGATCGCGGTGGCGCGCGCCATGCATAGTGTGATTATTCTAGCCCCCGCCCCGAGACTGCCGCGCAATCTTGGGCGCATTTGCGTACCGGGAGTCCCCACGAGGAGCGTCGTATGAGCAAACCGAAACTGAAAGCCAAGGCCAAGGGCAAGTCGGCGCCGAAGTCGGCGGACAACAACCTCGGCAAGTCGATCATGGATTCCGCACAGCAGATCTGGCTGGCCGGCCTCGGCGCGTTCGCCAAGGCGCAGGAAGAAGGCACCCGCCTGTTCGACTCGCTGGTGCGCGAAGGCGTCAGCCTCGAGCAGAAGACCCGCAAGCTCGCGATGGGCAAGGCCGACGAAGTCCGCGGCGCCGTCGAAAGCAGCGTCAGCCAGGTCAAGGAACGCACGCAGGAAACCTGGGACAAACTGGAAAAGGTTTTCGAGGAACGCGTGTCGCGTTCGCTCGGCAAGCTCGGCGTTCCGGGCCGCAAGGAACTCAACGAGATCGCCGAACGCGTCGAGGAACTCTCGCGCGAGATCCGCAAGCTGAACCCGAAGCCGGCCCGCGCAGCCAAGCCCGCCGCCGCTCCGGTCAAGGCCAAGCGTCAGCCGAAGGCCAAGCCGGCGGCCGCTGCCGAATAACTACCGCAACCGTATAAATCGGGAATCGTTCGAAGCAGAGCGGCGCCATCGCACCGATGCCCGCTCCGCTTTCACGATTCCCCGTTGCCGATTCCGTCAACTCACGACGTCATGCGTTCCCAGAACTGCTTGACGCCGTCGAACCAGGAGTTCGCACGCGGCGTGTGTGCGCCGGACTCGGCGCCTTCGAACGTGCTCTCGAGATCCTCGAGCAATTCGCGCTGGCGGCGCGTGAGCTTCACCGGTGTCTCGACGACGCGGCAATGCAGGTCGCCGAGGCGGCCCGAGCGCACGTTCTTGACACCCTTGCCGCGCAGGCGGAACAGCTTGCCGGTCTGGGTTTCGGCCGGCAGCGTGATGACGGCTTCGCCGTCGAGCGTCGGCACTTTGAGGTCGGCGCCGAGTGCGGCCTGGGTAAAACGGATCGGCACTTCGCAGTAGAGATCGTCGCCTTCGCGCTGGAAGATCGCGTGCTCGCGCACGCGGACTTCGACGTAGAGATCGCCGGCTTCGCTGCCCGAAGGCCCGGCTTCGCCCTGCCCCGCGAGGCGGATGCGGTCGCCGGAGTCCACGCCGGCCGGAATCTTGACCTGCAGCGTGCGCTCGTCCTCGACGCGGCCTTCGCCGCGGCAGTCCTTGCACGGATTCGACACGGTCTTGCCGGTGCCGGCGCAGTGCGGACAGACCTGCTGCACCGAGAAGATGCCCTGCTGCATGCGCACGCGGCCATGGCCGCGGCAGGTCGCGCAGGTGGACGTCTTGCCGTCCTTGCTGCCGGAACCCTCGCAGGTCTTGCAGGCCACGAGCGTCGGCACTTCGATCGTGCGCTCGATGCCGAAGACGGCTTCCTCGAGGTCGAGTTCGAGAATGTAGCGCAGATCGGCGCCGCGACGCGGGCGGCCGGAACGGCCGCCGCCGAAGATGTCGCCGAAGATGTCGCCGAAGATGTCGCCGACGTCGGCGCCATGGAAGCCGCCTCGGCCGCCGCCCATGCCGCCGCCCTGTTCGAAGGCCGCGTGGCCGTACTGGTCGTAGAGCGCGCGCTTGTGCGTGTCGCAGAGGATCTCGTAGGCCTCCTTGGCTTCCTTGAACTTCTCCTGCGCGTCGGCGTCCGGATTGCGGTCCGGGTGGTACTTCATCGCGAGACGGCGGAAGGCTTTCTTGAGATCGTCCTCATTGGCAGTCTTCTCGACGCCGAGGATTTCGTAGTAGTCGCGCTTGCTCATGATCGTGATTGCCGCGGCCGGCTGTTCCCCTGTTTCGATTGGCCCGGCCGATAAACAAAACGGACAGTCGTTCGGACTGTCCGTTCTGATTTTCTAGCCGGATGGCGCCTTACTTCTTGTCGTTGACTTCGGTGAACTCGGCATCGACGACGTCGTCGGCCGCGGCACCGCCGGCACCGGCCTGCGCCTGCGGACCGGCGTCGCCGCCCTGGCCCTGCGCCGCCGCGAACAGCGGCTGCGCGACTTCTTCGAGCTTGGTCGTGCGCGTGTCGATTGCCGCCTTGTCGTCGCCCTTCATGACTTTTTCGAGATCGCTCAGCGCTTCCTCGATGCGGCCGATCTGGTCGGCGACCTTGCCGCCGTGGTTCTTGATCGCGTCGCGGACCGCGTGCACGAGCTGATCGGCCTTGTTGCGCGAGCCGACGAGCTCGTGGAACTTCTTGTCTTCTTCCTTGTTCGCCTCGGCGTCGCGGACCATGCGCTGGATCTCGTCGTCGGACAGGCCCGAGCTGCCCTTGATCTCGATGCGCTGTTCCTTGCCGGTCTTCTTGTCCTTGGCCTGGACGTGCAGGATGCCGTTCGCGTCGATGTCGAAGCCGACTTCGATCTGCGGCATGCCGCGCGGCGCCGGCTCGATGCCCGACAGATCGAACTTGCCGAGCGACTTGTTCGCGCTCGCGCGTTCGCGCTCGCCCTGCAGCACGTGCACGGTGACGGCGGTCTGGTTGTCGTCGGCGGTCGAGAAGATCTGCGAGGCCTTGGTCGGGATCGTCGTGTTCTTCTCGATGAGCTTCGTGAACACGCCGCCGGCGGTTTCGATGCCGAGCGACAGCGGGGTCACGTCGAGCAGCAGCACGTCCTTGACCGTGCCGCCGAGAACGCCGCCCTGGATCGCCGCGCCGACGGCAACGGCTTCGTCCGGGTTGACGTCCTTGCGCGGTTCCTTGCCGAAGAAGTCCTTGACGGCCTCTTGTACCTTCGGCATGCGGGTCATGCCGCCGACGAGGATGACTTCGGTGATGTCGGAAACGCGCAGGCCCGCGTCGTTGAGCGCGATGCGGCACGGCTCGATCGTCTTCTTGACGAGGTCGTCGACCAGCGCTTCGAGCTTGGCGCGCGTGAGCTTGATGTTGAGGTGCTTCGGACCCGACGCGTCGGCCGTCACGTACGGCAGGTTGACTTCGGTCTGGTGCGACGAGGACAGCTCGATCTTCGCGCGCTCGGCGGCGTCCTTCAGGCGCTGCAGCGCGAGCGGATCGTTGCGCAGGTCGATGCCCTGGTCCTTCTTGAATTCTTCGACGAGATAGTCGATGACGCGCTTGTCGAAGTCCTCGCCGCCGAGGAACGTATCACCGTTCGTCGCGAGCACCTCGAACTGCTTGTCGCCGTCGACTTCGGCGATCTCGATGATCGACACGTCGAACGTGCCGCCGCCGAGGTCGTACACGGCGATCTTCTTGTCCTTTCCGCCGGCCTTGTCGAGGCCATAGGCCAGGGCCGCCGCAGTCGGCTCGTTGATGATGCGCTTGACTTCGAGACCGGCGATTCGACCGGCGTCCTTGGTCGCCTGGCGCTGCGAGTCGTTGAAATAGGCCGGCACCGTGATAACCGCTTCGGTGACCGGTTCGCCGAGGAAGTCTTCGGCGGTTTTCTTCATCTTCATGAGGACCTTCGCCGAGACTTCCGGCGGGGCCATCTTCTTGCCGTCGCTCGTCGCGACCCAGGCGTCGCCGTTTTCATGCGCGACGATCGCATAGGGCACGAGATCGAGGTCTTTCTTGACTTCGGCATCGGTGAACTTGCGGCCGATCAGGCGCTTCACCGCATAGAACGTGTTCTTGGGATTCGTGACACCCTGGCGCTTGGCCGGCGCGCCTACGAGTGTCTCGCCGTCTTTCGTGAACGCGACGATGGACGGGGTCGTGCGGTCGCCTTCGGAGTTCTCGATGACGCGCGCCGTGTTGCCTTCCATGATCGCCACGCACGAGTTGGTCGTGCCCAGGTCGATACCGATGATCTTGCCCATTGCTTAGCTCCTCGAATTGGTTCTTCGACCCTGCCGGATCGCTGCTGCCGCGGTATCTGTAGTCGCGCAGCGGTTATTCAAGATCGGCGCCGGGCATCTTGCCCGACGTGCCGCGCCGTCTCAGTTCGCGACGACGACCATGGCCGGCCGCAGCAGCCGGTCGTTGAGTACGTAGCCGGTCTGCAGCGTGTTGACGACCGTGCCCGAGGCGTGCGCCGGGCTGTCGATCATGCTGACGGCCTGGTGCAGCTCCGGATTGAACGGCTGGTTGGTCGGTTTTACGGCCTTGAGCCCGTTGGACTCGGCGACCTTGAGCAATGCTTTGTAGGTGAGATCGAGGCCCTGGCGCATCGCGGCCACGTCGGCCGTCTCGACGGCCAGGCCGCTTTCGAGGCCGTCGCAAACCGGCAGCAGGTCGGACAGCAGGCGTTCGTTGGCGAATTTTCGGGCGTTTTCCAGGTCGCGCTGAAGACGGCGGCGCTGGTTTTCGAGGTCGGCGCGTTCGCGCAGCAGCACATCGCGCATCTCGGCGACGGCGGCCTCGGCCACGGCCAGTTGCTGACTCAGCGCTTCCATGTCGGCATTCACGGCCGCTTCGGCAGCGGACATGCCTTCGCCGCCCGGTGCGTCGGGCGCGGTCGATTCGGTGTTTTGCATTCAAGCTCCGGCGAGTTGCTTCCCGTCCCCACGGGCGCGGGATGGTCGGAAAACTCCGTACATCCCGCAGGGCGCGGCATGATACGGATTGACAGGCCGGCTTGCTATTGGGGCGTCTGGTTGCGGTTCAAGGCGCCGGACAGGATCTGCGCCGTGGCCTGGACGACCGGGATGACCCGGTCGTAGGCCATGCGCGTCGGGCCGATCACGCCGAGCACCCCGAGCACGCGCCCCTCGACGCCGTAGGGCGCGGTCACGAGGCTGTAGTTGTCGAGCGCCGCAAAGCCCGACTCCTCGCCGATGAACAGGCGCACGCCCTCGGCGCGCGCGCAGCGTTCGAGCACGGCGAGCAGGTCGCGCTTGCGCTGGAACGCCTCGAACAGCTCGCGCAGGCGTTCGAGATTGGACAGGTCGTGCACGCCCATCAGGTTGGTCTGGCCGGCCACGAACATGTCCGGCTGCGGCGGCGTCTGGAAAGCGGCCTGCGCCAGCTCGACGGTCGTGGCCATGAGCCGGTTCATCTGGTTGCTGGTTTCCTGCATGTCGCGCAGCAGGCGCAGGCGGATCTCGTCGAGGCGCTGCCCGGAGAACTGCGCGTTGAGGAAATTGGAAACCTGTTCGAGTTCGCTGGCGGTATACGCGCGTTCGAGCTCGATCACCCGGTTCTGCACCTGGCCGTCGACGAACACGAGAATGACCAGCGTGCGGCGCTGGTCCAGCGGCACGAAGTCGATGTGACGGAACGGGACTTCCTGGTGCCGCGGCACGGTCACGACGCCGACGAAATGGGTGACCTGGGACAAGAGCGACGATGCGCTGTTGAGCAGATCCGGCGTCGTCGCCACCGCCGGCAGCTCGCGCCGCAGTTCCTCGACCTGGGGTTCGCCCAGCGGCCGCAGTTCGAGCAGCGAATCGACGAAGACGCGATAGCCCTGTACCGTCGGCACGCGACCGG
>CAMLLF010000196.1 GCA_946480705.1 uncultured Lysobacteraceae bacterium
CGGACCCGTGACGGAGCAGCGGGGATCGGTCGGCTTGATGAAGCCCGTGAAGCAGCCCGTCTGAGACGTGAACAACGTGCCGCTTTCCTGCGGATCGCCGTCGACACCGGCAATCAGGAAACGGCCCGGACCTTCGGCCGGGAAGCCGGTCGCCGGGAAGTCGATCGCGCCGAAGCGGATCGCCGTGCCGGCCGGCACCGGATTGCCCTGACGGTCGGTCGCGAGCGCGCTGACGACGAGCGAGTAGTTGCCGTTGGGCAGCGCCGTGCCGAGGATGTTGTCCTGAACGATCGCGTTCTCGACCGGCGAGGTGATCGCGAGGCTGAACAGCTTGCCGTCGGATACGATGGCGCTGGCCGTCGCGACGAGCGGATCGCTGATGCCGTTGTCGACGTTGTTGTCGGAGCGGTCGGCGATGATGCGGATCTGCACCGGTCCCTGGATCGTGCCGGCGCGGAACGAAGCCGTGGCGATGCCCTGAATCGTGCGCGTCTTGACCGAGACGCCGGTGTTCGGGCCGCCCGCGCCGAGCGCGCTCAGCGAGCCGTAGTTCGCGCCGCCGACGACTTCCATCTGGACGTTGTTGAACGCGGTGTTGCCGGTGCCCGGATCCGGTACGTAGTTCTCGCCGCCGTCGAGCACCAGCGCGGTGACGACCGTGCTGTTCGAACCGCCGGTTTCCTGCAGGTAGACGCTGCGCGGCGTCACGTCGGCCGAGATCGACGCCGGCAGCGAGGCCGCGACGTTGTTCACGGTGAACTGCAGCGTCTTGGAGATCGTGGTGTTCGACGCGGTGTCGCGCGCCGTCACGGTCAGCGTCGCGACGCCGGCGGTCGCCGACGAATGCACGAACACCGTCGCGTGGCCGCCAGTCACGTCGACCGGGCCGCTGCCGAGCGTGTCGCGGAATTCGTTGCCGTGATCGTAATTGCCCTGTGCGTCGAGCACGACCGGCGTGCTCGGGTCGTCGAGCGTCGAAAACGCGGCAACCGTGACCGGGTTGATCGATACGGCCACTTCCTGGCCGGATACGAGGTCGCCGTTTGCGCGGCGCCAGGTGATGTCGACTTCGGCAATGAACGGCGATCCCGGGAACGGAATGCCGCCGAAGCGGTTCATCGGCAGCGACGTCGTCGTCGCCGTGATCGTCAAGGCGCCGCTCGGCGTCGGCTGGAATGCGCCGTCGCCGCCGCTGCCGCCCCCGCCGCCGCAACTGGCCAGCATCAGGCCGGCAGCCAGCAGACCGAGGCATCGATTAAAAGCTCTCATGTCGTCTCTCCAAGCTCGCAATTGCATCGCGTTTTGGCCGCAACGCCCGGGGTTGCCGGGCGTGTGCGAGCTCAAGCGTTATTTCAGGCTTTCATTCAGAATGCGCGGCGTCACGAAGATCAACAGCTCGGCCTTCTCGTTGTTGCTCTTCTTGTTGCGGAACAGCGCGCCGACACCCGGAATGTCACCGAGGAACGGCACTTTCTTGATGTCGTCGCGCGTCTCTACTTCGTAGACGCCGCCGAGCACCACGGTCTGACCGTCGTCGACGAGCACGGTCGTGTTGATCTCGCGCTTGTCGATCTGCGGCACGAAGCCGCCGCCCGGATTCGGCACGAGCGCCGCGATGTTGTCCTTCTTCACGTTCAGCGCGAGCACGACGCGCTCGTCGTTCGTGATCGTCGGCGTGACCTTCAGTTCGAGCACGGCGTCCTTGAAGTTCACGGTGGCCTGACCGCCGCCGCCGCCCGAACCCTGCTGGAACGTCACGTAGCCGATTTCCTGACCCTGCTTGATCACTGCTTCCTGCTGGTTCGCGGTGATGACGCGCGGGCTCGAGATCACTTCACCGCGCGCTTCGGTCTGCGCGGCCGAGAGTTCGAGATCGAGAAGATAGTCGGCACCGAGGATCGCGAGGCCGAAGCTGCCGGCCGGAGACGCCGCCGGCAGATTCACGCCGAGGCGATTGCCGAGCGACGGCGTGAAGATGCCGCGGTTCTCGTCGAACGGTACGCGCGGCGTGCTGACCGGAGTGCCGCGCTCGCCGTTGAAGCGGTTGTTCAGCGCGACGTTGGCCATCGTGTCGGCGCCGACCTGCGTGCCCGACAGCGTCACGACGTTGCCGTTGTTGTCTTCGTAGCCGCCGCTGACGCCGAAGCGCACGCCGAGCTCCTTCGCGAAGTCGTCGGTCGCGATGACGATGCGCGATTCGATCAGCACCTGCTGCACCGGACGATCGAGCGTCAGCACGAGTTCGCGGATTTCGCGGATCTTGTCCGGCGTATCGTTGACGAGCAGCGTGTTGGTGCGTTCGTCGAAGGTCACCGAACCGCGCGGCGACAGGAAGCCGCGGGTCGTGTCGGCGAGCGTCTGCGCCTGACCGCCCGGCGCCGTCGCACCGCCGCCGCCGGCGCCGCCGGAACGACTTTGCAGCAGCGCCGCAATGTCCTTGGCCTTGCCGTAGCTGACCTTGATGTAGGCCGAATCGAGTTCGACGCGCTGTTCGAGCGCGATGCGCGCATCTTCCAGCGCCTGCTCGCGATCGGCGATTTCCTTCTGCGGGGCGACCCAGATCACGTTGTCGCGGCGGCGCTGGTCGAGCCCCTTGGCCTGCAGCACGAGATCGAGCGCCTGATCCCACGGCACGTTGATCAGGCGCAGCGTCACGTTGCCGGTCACGCTGTCGGCGACGACGATGTTGAGGTCGGAGACGTCGGCGATCAGCTGCAGCACCGAGCGCGTCGGGATGTCCTGGAAGTTGAATGTCACGCGCGCACCGGTGTATTCCGGTTCGGCGTTCTTGTCCTTCTTCTCGGCATCGGCCTTCTTCGGCGCGATCTCGAGCACGTACTCGTTGCCCGACTGATAGGCAAGCTGCTCGTACGGGCCTTTCGCCGTGATTTCGAGGCGCGCGCCGTTGCCGCGCGCGCGGGCTTCGACGAACTGCACCGGCGTCGCGAAGTCGAGCAGGTCGAGGCGCTGCGCGAGATTCGACGGCAACTGGGCGTTGTAGAGGTCGAGCGTGATGTTGTCGCCGTCGCGCTTGACGTCGGTCGTCGCGCCTTCGCCGGTGAACGTCACGACGATGCGGCCTTCGCCGTTCTTGCCGCGGCGGAAGTCGATGTTCGAGACCTCCACACCCCGTGCGGCGATCGCCTTGTTCGGGTCGTTCGCAATCATCGCGGTCGCGGCAGACGAACCCGTCACGCCGTTGGCGACGGTCAGCACGAGATTCTTGCCGTCGACCTTGCTCTCGTAGCTCGACGGGCGCACGAGGTCGACGACGACGCGCGTGCGGCCGGCGGCTTCGACGGCCGAAACCGACGTGGTCGATCCGGTGTTGATCTCGACGTTGCGCTGGGACAGCGCACTTCGCGTGTCGGCGAGGTCGAGCGCAATGCGGGGCGGCGTGTCGGTCGTGAAGATCTGTGGATCGGCCGGCGGCGACGCGAGCTGCAGCGTCACCTCTACCTTGCCTCCCGGCAAGGTGTTGTAGCTGATCTTCTCGAGGACGTTCTCGGCGCTTGCGGCGCCGGAGCCGAGCATGGCCGCGAGCATCAATGCGGGCACGCACCGGCGCAAGAGGCGAGTCAAGGGACCAGCGTTACGTCCCAGGTTGTTGGCAGCTGTCGTAGTCATGAAAGTTACCCCCAAATGGGCCTCTTATTGGTCACCGAGCGCGATGGACGCCTGGCGTTCCATCCAGCCGCCGGCCCCGTTGGGAACCAGCTCGACGAGTTCGATCCGATCTTCGGCGATCGACGTGATGCGGCCATAGTTCTGGCCAAGATAGTTGTCTTTGTGCACCCGATGGACGACGCCTTCCGGATCCTTGACGAGACCTTCGATCGCGTCGCCGATGCCGAGCGTGCCGACCATCGACAGGCCGTCCAGCGGATACTTTTCCAGAAGTTCCGGAGTGCGGTTCTTGTCGGGCCCCTGCCCGTTGCCCGCCTCGGCGAGCTGCTCTTCGCGACGCTCTTCGAGACTGGGACTGAACGGATCGCGCAGTTCGACGCCGGCGGCGTCCTGGCTCTTGTATTCGAACGTCTCGAACGTCTTCACGACCGGCAGCGGATCGATCGGCGCTCCCTTCTTCGCCTTTTCGGCTGCGACCCAGTCCTCCAGATCGCGCCGTCCCGCGGTACAGCCCGCGAGCGTCAGCGCGATCAGAGCGGGCACGCACAGCGTTCGCAAGCGCATGCTCATTGCGTACCCCCCGTTGCGGGCTTGGCCGGCGTCTTGGCCGGCGCCCCCGGCGTCGCGCCCGGAGCGCCCGGCTGCGTCGTGGTGGCTTCATCGTCGTCGACGTAGCGATACGTCTTGACCGTTCCTTCGAGCGCGAGCGTGCCGCTCGTCAGCGCGGGCTTCGCGCCCGCGGCGCCGCCCTGCTGCTGGTTCTGCGGGCGCAGCGACACGTCGTGCATCGTCAGGATGACGACGCGCGGCAGCGAAGCGACACCGCTGATGAACGCACCGAACTGGTGGTACGAACCGACCATGCGCAGCGTGATCGGCTTTTCGGCGTAGAACTCCTTGATCTGCTCGGCGCCCGGCTGGAAGAGGTCGTTCTCGATACCCGACGACAGCGCGGTCTGCGAGATGTCGACGAGCAGTTCCGGCATTTCGGTCTTGCTCGGCAGCTGGCGCAGCATCTGGCGCAGCATGTCTTTCATTTCCTCGAGCTGCTGGCGCAGCGCTTCGAGGTTGACCGCCTTGGACTGCTTCTTCGAGAAGTCGGTGCGCAGCGTCTGCTCCTGGCGCTCCTTGTTCTCGAGGTCTTCCTGCTGGCCGCGAATCTGGAAGTACCAGCCGAGCAGACAGATGATCAGGAACAGCAGCACGCAGAACGTCATCTTGACGCCCTGGGGCCAGTTGCCCGAGTTCTGGAAGTCGAGGTCGCGGAAATCCGACAGCTTCATGACTGGTGGCCCCCCTGAGGTGCCGGCGTCGCCGGTGCGGCCGGCGGCGGAGCCGGCGTGGTCGCGGGCGCGCCAGGCGTAGCGCCCGGTGCCGTGCCGTCAGGGTTCTCCTCGGATCCGGCCGGCTTGCGCAGCTTCACGTCCATGGCGAAGTCGTAGGGCATGCGCTTCTCGGCGCTGCGCTTGATTTCGGTTTTCTTGAGATCGGGATGACCCAGCCACGGCGACGCTTCCACATTGCGCATGTAGGTCGCGACGCTCGCATTCGACTGCGCGACGCCTTCGAGCGTCAGGATGTCGCCGACCTGCTTGAGCGCGGTCAGACGCACGCCTTCGGGAATCGTGTGCACGAGTTCGTCGAACATGTGCACCATCTGCGAGCGGTTGGCCTGAAGCTGCTCGATGACCTGCTTGCGCTGCAACAGCTTGTTGCGGGTCTTTTCGAGATCCTCGATCTCGGTGAGCTTCTTCTCGACTTCCTTGATCTGGGCCGTCAGATAGTTGTTGCGGTCGATCTGATTCTCGATGCGCGCGTCCATCCAGAACATGGCGCCGAGAAACGCCGCGACGCCGGCCGCGCCGGCCATCGCCAGCATGATGAGGAATTCGCGTTTGCGCACTGCGCGCCGTTCGGCGCGCCAGGGCAATAGATTGATTCTTGCCATCAGTCGAAGCTCCTGAGCGCAAGCCCGCAGGCAATCATCAACGCCGGCGCGTCCTGAGCCAGCGTCTGCGCCTGCACGCGGGAGGACAGCGACATGTTCGCGAGCGGATTGGCGACGACGCTCGGAACCCCCAGTTGCTCTTCCACCATGTCCGCGACGCCGGTGATCGACGCGCAGCCGCCGGCCAGTACGACCTGATCGACCTTGCTGTATTCGCTGCCGGCGAAGAAGAACTGCAGCAGACGGCTGATCTGCTGGACCATCGCTTCCTTGAACGGCTCCAGCACTTCGATTTCGTAGGATTCGGGCAGACCACCCTGGCGCTTGGCCAGTCCCGATTCCTCGTACGACAGACCGTAGCGGCGCATGACCTCGTCGGTCAGCTGCTTGCCGCCGAACACCTGTTCGCGGGAATAGATCGTGCGCTGGTTCTTCAGCACGATGAGCGTCGTCATCGTCGCGCCGACGTCGACCACGGCGACGACCGCATCCTTGGACACGGCGAGCTGGTCGGCAATCAGCTTGAAAGCGTTCTCCATCGCGAAGGCTTCGACGTCGACGACCTTGGCCGACAGGCCGGCGAGGTCGAGCGCGGCAACGCGCAGGTCGACGTTCTCGGTACGCGATGCGGCCAACAGGACATTGACCATGTCCGGGTTGTCCTTGACCGGCCCGAGCGTCTCGAAGTCGAGACTGACTTCCTCGATCGGATAGGGGATGTACTGGTTGGCCTCGACCTGGATCTGCCCTTCGAGGTCTTCCTCGGACAGATCGGCCGGCATCGGTATCACCTTGGTGATGACCGCTGAGCCCGCCACGGCGGCAGAGGCAAACTTGGTCTTGGCGCCGGAACGGCTGAGCGCGCGACGGATCGCCTCGCCGACGGCCTCGACCTCGACAATATTCTTCTCGACCACCGCGTTGGGCGGGAGCGGCTCGACCGCGTAATGCTCGACGCGGTAACGGCCGCCCGACTGGCTGAGCTGCAGGAGCTTGACCGCCGTCGAACTGATGTCCACCCCAATCAGCGGCGGCGCTTTCGGACTGAACAGGCCCACATTTTTCCCCTTCCCACGCGCTCTTACGAGCGAAAGATGCGCAGTGACATTAAATACGAAACTTAACCAAATGGCAACGACCCGAAGAATATTCTCCAAGACGCTGAAATTCCATGGGATTTGTCACACAAAGCCGGCTGCTACACGACAATTTCACCTATCGGTGCAAGCGGGGCAGGATCTATACTCTGGCCCAAGTCGCGCCGACTTTGACTGTCATCACATTCCCGGTTCATCAATGCGCGTTTTCCTCCGCTTGGTCCGCTACGCGCTGTATCTCGCGCTCAGCGGAATCGTGCTCGGGTGCCTCGCGATAGGCATCGCCTACTGGCTCATTTCCCCTCGCCTGCCGTCGGTCGAGACATTGCGTGACGTCCGCCTGCAGGTGCCGCTGCGAGTCTACACCGCTGACGACAGGCTGATCGCCACCTTCGGCGAGACGCGCCGCATTCCCGTTGCGATCGAGAATGTGCCGGCCAAGGTCAAGAACGCCTTCCTCGCCGCGATCCCGATGTTCGTCCTGCTCGTCCTCGCGCT
>CAMLLF010000197.1 GCA_946480705.1 uncultured Lysobacteraceae bacterium
TCGCAGATCGGAAAATCCCGAGCCCGGCCGAGGCACCGCGATACCGGGTTTCGCCTGCGGCTCAACCCAACCTACGAAATCGGCTTCGCGTCGATCACGTCACCTCACCCCATGCATCAACCGGTTGATGAACGGCGCGAACACCAGGAATGCCGCACCCATGCCGAAGCCGGCGTAGGCGATAAACGTATAGGTCTCCACATAGCTTGAAATGCCCGCATCCGCCGCGACCGCGACGGAGGCGGTCTTGCCGGCGACCCAGTTGCCCATGGCCGAGCACAGGAACCAGGCGCCCATGGCCATGCCGGTTTCCTTCGGCGCGGCGAGCTTGGAGACCATCGACAGGCCGATCGGCGACAGGCACAGCTCGCCCATGGTGTTGAGCGCATAGACCAGGGCCAGCATCAGCCACGGAATGCGCTGGTTCGCGTCGGCGAGGTTGTCGATGCTGAGCACGAGCGTCGTGAAGCCGAGTGCGACGAAAATCAGCGCGATCGCGAATTTGCGCGGCACCGACGGATTCAGATCGCTCGTTTCCAGGCGCGGCCAGAGCCAGGCGAACACGGGGCCGAGCAGCACGATGAAGACCGGGTTGAACGACTGGAACAGCGTGAAGTTGAACGGCGCGTCGACGTGGTCCTTGGCGAAAAAATTCAGGCTCGAACCGGCCTGCTCGAACATGCCCCAGAACAGGATCTTCGCAAGGAACAGCAGCAGCATCGCGATGTAGCGATGCAACTGCACGCGGTCGCCGCTCTTGATGCTGGCGCCGATGAAGTAGCAGGTCAGCACCGCGAACATCAGCAGCAGGATGTAGCCGACGAGGTCGGCCTTCCTCAGCAGCACGTAGGCCAGCGGAATGCAGAGCACGCAGCCGACGGCGACCTTGACGACACGCGCGAGATTCTGCGCCGGCACCGGCGCCTCGCCGATGTGGCCGAGCCAGCCGCGCAGCCAGTGGAACATCATCAGGCCGAAGATCATGCCGATGCCGGCGCAGAAGAAGCCCCAGCGGAAGCCGTAGAGTGCACCGATGATCGTGCCGCAGATCAGCGGCGCGAGCGCGCCGCCGGCGTTGATGCCCATGTAGAAGATCGTGAAGCCCGAGTCGCGGCGCGCATCGCCCGGCGCGTAGAGCTTGCCGACCATGGTCGAAATATTCGGCTTGAACAGGCCGTTGCCGACGACGATCGTCGCAAGGCCGACGAGAAACCAGTGGAGCTCCGGGAACATCAGCAGGAACAGTCCGACGGCCATGAACGCGCCGCCGAGCATGATCGACGGCCGGTATCCGAGATAGCGGTCGGCGACGAATCCGCCGAACAGGCCGGTCGCGTAGATCAGCGCGGTGTAGGCGCCGTAGGTCAGGCTCGCGGTCGCGCGAGCCTCGCCCGGCGGCAGGTGGCTGAAGAACGTCGCGGCGACGTAGGCGGCGAGCAGCGCGCGCATGCCGTAATAGGCGAAGCGTTCCCAGAATTCCGCGCCGAACAGCATCCAGAGCGGGCGCGGATGGCCGAGGAATTCGCCGGGCGGCGGCGGCAGGAACGGTTCCCCGGTCGGGGGCGTGGTGGCGGTCATGTCGGGTTTTCCGTCGGCGGAAACGCAACGGCCCGGAAGACCGGGCCGTTGCCAGGAACGCAGCTGAGGTAGGCGGCCGGAAGCCGGTTACTTCACGCCGTGCATGAGTTTCTGGATCAGCGGCGCGATCACGAACAGCAGCACGCCCGGAATCACGAGCGCCCAGAAGCCGAAGGTATAGCCGCCATAGGCGGACTGGATCGTCATGCCGGTCTCGCCGCTGACATGGCTCGCAAAAATGCCGGACAGGTTGTTGCCGATGCCGGTGGACAGGAACCAGCCGCCCATGCCGAAGCCGACGAGGCGCACCGGCGCGAGCTTGGTCACCATCGACAGACCGATCGGCGACAGGCAGAGCTCGCCGATGGACTGGATCCAGTACACCGCGAACAGCGTCCAGAACGGAATCTTTCCGGCGCTGACGAGCGCGGACAGCGCGAACATCAGCAGCAGGAACGCCAGGCCGTTGAAGATCAGGCCCAGGCCGAACTTGCGCGGGATCGACGGGTTGTACGGCCCCATCCGGACCCAGAGCCAGGCCATGATCGGCGCGAGCACGATGATCGCGATCGAGTTGATCGACTGGAACCAGCCGACCGGGAAGATCCAGCCGCCGAAATCGCGGTTGACGATCTCCTGCGCGAGGAAGTTGAACGAGCTGCCGGCCTGCTCGAAGAAGCACCAGAACAGCACGTTGAACGCGAAGATGATCAGCATCGCGATGACCATGTCGCGCTGGCGCGGGCCGTTGCGGATGCCCTCGACGAGCAGCAGCACGGCGAGCGCGACGAACATGACCATCAGCACCCACTGCAGCGTGTTGGCGCCGAGGTTCAGCAGGAAATAGATGACCGGAATCGACGCGACGGCCCCGATCGCCGTGTACAGCACGCGGCTGCGGCTCTCGCCGCCGACCGGCGGACGACCCACGCCCTTGAGCTGGCTGCGGCCGATCCAGAACCAGACCAGGCTGAACAGCATGCCGATGCCGGAGGTGATGAACACGACCTTGTAGGCCGGAACCGCATCGGTGCCGAACACTTTCTCGGCGAGCAGGCCCGTGAGCAGCGGCGACACCATCGCGCCGAGGTTGATGCCCATGTAGAACAACGTGAAGCCCGAATCGCGGCGTTCGTCGCCGACCGAATACAGCTTGCCCACCATGGTCGAGATGTTCGGCTTGAACAGGCCGTTGCCGGCGATGATCGTGGCGAGGCCGAGCTTGAACACCTCCTCGTTCGGCAGCGCGATCAGGAACAGGCCCGCGGCCATGATCACCGCGCCGAGCAGGATCGAACGCTGATAACCGATCACGCGGTCGGCGACGTAGCCGCCGAAGATCGCGGCGGCGTAGACCAGCGCGAGATAGGCGCCGTAGACCTGGTTCGCCGGCGTTTGGCCCGTGCCGCTGCCGGCGTGGAACTGCGCGACGATATAGAGGGTCAGCGCCCACCGAATGCCGTAGAACGCGAAGCGTTCCCAGAATTCGGTCATGAACAGCATCCAGAGCGGGCGCGGATGACCCATCACCTGCGGATAATCGGGCGGCGCGCTGGACGCGCTCGGTTCGGCGGCACCGCTCATGCGGCTCTCCCCTGTTGAATGGACTGGAATGGATGAGCCGCCTCGGTCCGGATGCGGAACAGCAGCCGCCAAGCTTTAACCGGAGCGCCCCGGCCAAGTCAAACGCGGAATATGCTGCGATGCGCCATTTGTTGCCGGGCAACGCCGGCGCGCGATTCAGGTGCCGATGACGGTGCGCACCTCGAACAATTCCGGAAAGAACGTCAGCTCCAACGCGCGTTTGAGAAACGCGACGCCCGACGATCCGCCGGTGCCGCGGCGGAAGCCGATGATGCGTTCGACGGTTTTCATATGGCGAAAACGCCACAGCTGGAAACTCTCCTCGACGTCGACGAGCTGCTCGCAGAGGTGATAGGCCGACCAGAACTGTTCGGTGTTCTCGTAGATGCGGCGGAACACGTCCACGAGTTCCGCGTGCCGCTGGTAGGGTTGCGACCAGTCGCGCTCGATGCAGACCTGCGGCACGCCGTGGCCCTGGCGCGCGAGATGACGCAGGAATTCGTCGTAGAGGCTCGGCGCATTGAGGACCGCGAGCAGTTCGGCCTGCATCGCCGGCGCATGCGCGAACACGGCGATCATGTCGGCGTTCTTGTTGCCGAGCAGGAATTCGATGGTGCGGTACTGGTGCGACTGGAAACCCGACGCAGGCCCGAGCACATGGCGGAACTGCAGGTATTCCGACGGCGTCAGCGTTTCGAGCACGGCCCATTGTTCGAACAGCTGGCGCTGGATCTGCTTGACGCGCGCGAGGATCTTCAGGCATGGGCCGACGTCGTCGCCGGCCAGATGCACGATCGCGGCCTTGAGCTCGTGGATGATCAGTTTCATCCAGAGTTCGGAAGTCTGGTGCTGGATGATGAACAGCAGCTCGTCGTGGTGCGCCGGCTGCGACAGCGGCAGCTGCGCCGACAGCAGCGTATCGAGCTGCAGGTAGCCGCCGTAGCTGACCCTGTCCTTCAGATCGGTCGTGATGCCGGCTTCGAGATCGCGCTTGATCGTATCGTTCACGGTCGGAAAGGCCCCAGGAAAACCGCCCAAGGATACGCGATCCTAACGACCGGGCTCGCTATCATTCCGCGGCGTCATACGCGGCTCGATGGCGGTTTTGCTGCGCCCGATCTTGCCTCGACGCGGCCGCGCTGCTATCAAGGCGGCCCCTCGACCGGCGCGTTCCGCTGCAGCACTGGATCTGCGCGCGCACCGGTCATCGGCACCGCACTCCGGCGCCGTCGCGTCATCACGCCGGTTTCGCTACGCGCGCATTCGTTTTTGGCATCACTCAGCGGAGGCTTTCGTGTCCATCGCCGCCAGTTTCGAGATCGAATACCTGCAGTACCTCGACCCCGAGGGCAAGCTCGTCCGCAACGACCTGCCCGAGTTCGCGCGCGACGCGAAGCAGCTCGTCGAACTCTACAAGACCATGAGTTTCGTCCGCGTCTTCGACAGCAAGGCCGTCGCGCTGCAGCGCACCGGCAAGCTCGGCACGTACGCGTCCTGCCTCGGCCATGAGGCCGCGCACGTCGCGATCGGCTCGGCCATGCACGTCGACGACGTGTTCGCACCGATGTATCGCGAGTACGGCGCGCAGTTCGTCCGCGGCGTGAAGCCGCGCGAAGTGCTGATGTACTGGGGCGGCGACGAACGCGGCAACGATTTCTCCGGCCCCGCGCACGACTTCCCCTGGTGCGTGCCGATCGCGACGCAATGCCTGCATGCGGCCGGCGCCGCGATGGCGTTCAAGATCCGCAAGGAGCCGCGCGTCGCGGTCAGCGTCGTCGGCGACGGCGGCTCGTCCAAGGCCGACTTCTATTCGGCGATCAACATGGCCGGCGCGCAGACGCTGCCCTACGTGAGCGTCATCGTGAACAACCAGTGGGCGATCTCGGTGCCGCGCTCCAGCCAGACCGGCGCCAAGACGCTCGCGCAGAAAGGCATCGCCGCGGGCCTGGAATGCCTGCAGGTCGACGGCAACGATCTGATCGCCATGCGCACGGCCATGGACTACGCGATCAAGCGCGCGCGCCACGGCCACGGCGGCATGGTCATCGAGGCGGTCACGTACCGTCTGTCCGATCACACCACGGCCGACGACGCGCGCCGCTACCGCGCCGACGACGAAGTGAAATCGGCCTGGGAACGCGAGCCGCTGAAGCGGCTGCGCAACTACCTCGTCGCGCAGAAGGCCTGGAGCGACAAGCACGAGGAAACCTGGAAGATCGAGTGCGAGAAGATCGTCGACGTCGAAGTCAACGCGTACCTCGAAACCAAGGTGCAGCCGGTCGAGGCGATGTTCGACTTCGTCTACGCGGAGCTGCCGGTCGACCTGCAGGAACAGCGCGCGCAGGTGCTCGCGCTGGAGCAGGCGCGCAAGCATTGACGGACTGAAAGGTCCTCTCCTTCGCCGCGCGAATGCCCCCTCACCCTGCCCTCTCCCCAAGCGAGCTTGAGGGAGAGGGAGAAAAATAGATTTCGGAGCGTTTTTCATGGCGCAAGTCACCCTGATCGAAGCCCTGACCATGGCCATGGCCCATGAAATGGCCAAGGATCCGTCCGTCGTCGTGCTCGGCGAGGACGTCGGCGTCAACGGCGGCGTGTTTCGCGCGACCGCGGGACTCAGTGAGAAATTCGGTCCGATCCGCGTGCTCGATACGCCGCTCGACGAGACCACGATCGCCGGCATCGCCGTCGGCATGGCCGCGCAAGGCATGAAGCCGATCGCCGAGGCCCAGTTCGACGGCTTCGTCTATCCGATGGTCGACCACATCGTCTGCCACGCCGCGCGCTTCCGCACGCGCACGCGCGGCCGGCTGACCTGCCCGCTCGTGCTGCGCGTGCCCTGGGGCGGTGGCATCCGCGCGCCCGAGCACCACTCGGAAGCCAACGAATCCACGTTTACCAATGTGCCGGGCCTGCGCGTGGTCATGCCGTCCTCGCCGTCGCGCGCCTACGGCCTGCTGCTCGCCGCGATCCGCGATCCGGATCCGGTCATCTTCTTCGAACCCAAGCGCATCTATCGCCAGTACAAGGAAGACGTCGCCGACGACGGCGAGGCGCTGCCGCTCGACGTCTGCTTCGTGCTGCGCGACGGCTCGGACGTGACCCTGGTCACCTGGGGCGCGCAGGTCAAGGAAACGCTCGAAGCCGCCGACGCGCTCGCCAAGGAAGGCATCAGCGCGGAAGTCATCGACGTCGCCACGCTCAAGCCGCTGGATTTCGACACGATCCACGACTCGGTGAAGAAGACCGGCCGCTGCGTCATCGTGCACGAGGCGCCGCGCACGGCGGGCTTCGGCGCCGAAGTCGCCGCACGGCTCGCGGAACACGCGATGTACGACCTCGTCGCGCCGGTCGAGCGCGTGACCGGCTACGACACGCACATTCCGCTGTTCCGCCTCGAAATGAAATACCTGCCGAGCGTCGAGCGCATCGTCGCGGCGGTGAAGCGCACGCTGGCGGCGAGCTGACGTGTACGCCGTGCTGCTGCGCGACTACCGCACGCAGTACCGCGATCCCGTGCGTTTCGCGCGCGGCGAACCGGTGACGCTCGGCGCGCGCGACACGGAATGGCCCGAATTCATCTGGGCGACCGACGCGGCCGGCCGCAGCGGCTGGGTACACGAACGCTATCTCGACGGCGATCGCGGCACGGTAGCGGCCGCGCGCGACTACACCGCGCGCGAACTCGACGCCGACGCCGGCGAACGCGTGCGCCTGATCGAGGAAGCCGGCGGCTGGTGGTGGGCCGAGAACGACCGCGGCGCGCAGGGCTGGTTGCCCGCGCGCGATCTGTCTATGGAACAGGAACGAGGCGACGCATGAGCACGATCAAGACATTTTTCCTGCCCGATCTCGGCGAGGGCCTGCCCGATGCCACGATCGTTGAGTGGGCGGTCAAGGAAGGCGACGTCGTGGAGGCCTTCGAGATGCGCGAGATCCCGCGGGCCTGAGGTTTCGCAGGGTGCGGGTTTCACCGGTTAACCG
>CAMLLF010000198.1 GCA_946480705.1 uncultured Lysobacteraceae bacterium
TGCGGCGTGATACCGGAATCGATCACCGCGACGTTCACGCCGGTACCGGTCGAGTAGTGCCAGGCGCCGGCCGTGTTCGTGCCGAAGTTCGCCCGGAAATACGCCGGCTGCTGCGGGTAGAACTCGTCGTTCGGCGTGAAGGCATGCGTCAGCATGCGGTCCGGTTCGACCGCCGCCAGTGCAGGACGGCGCGCGAGTTCGCGCACGACGCGCGTCATTTCCGCGGCGTCCGGTGTCGCGCGCGCGCCGTCGGCATCGCGGACTTCGACGAGCCAGCCGCCCGTCGCCAGCTGCCGCAGCGTGTCGAAACGGATGTTCTGCTGCGCTCCGGCGCGGTCGAGTTCGGCACGCAGCGCCGCGATGTCCGTACCTGCAGCGGGCGTGACGATAAGGCGGGCTTCAGCGCGCGGCGGCGGAACGCCGGCATGCGGCGATGCGCCGGTTTCCGTCGCTGCGGCGTTCGCGGTGCACAGGATCGCCTGCGCGAGCAGCGCGGCTTTTACGGCATGTCGGTGCATGGATCTACCTCCGGCAGGCGATGCGCGGCGCCGCCGCACTCTGCGGCGGCGCCGGTGGTTCTCTCTGCAGCAGAAAAACGGACCAGGCGGAAAAAACGAACATTTCACCTTGCCGCAGCGGCGCCTGCCGTGTCAGGGCGCCGGCCGGGCCTAGAGCGGATCGAAGATGCCCGGGAAACCGAGACTCCAGCTGTCGATGTAGACGTTGTTCGCGCTGCCGGAATTGAGCACGCGCAGCTTCCACAGGCCGTCGGCGATTTCGGCCGACGCGTTGACGGTCTGCGTGTAGGTGAACGCCGAGGTCTGGTTGTGGAGCACCTTCACGACGCTGTTGTTCGGTGCGAGAAGTTCAATCTTGTACTTCTTCGGGTCGATGACGGTGCCGATGCCGCGTGCGCCGAGCTTGAACTTCACGGTCATCGACGACGGCGCGTTCGCGCCGTACTGGCCCCAGACCGTGTTCGGCACGAGTTCCGTGACGCCCGGCGCGAGGAAATAGTTGTTCGCGTTCTCGAAGAATTTCGGTTTGATGAAGCTGGCCGGGCTCGGGCTCGCGATCAGGTCTCCGTTGAAGCCCTCGCCGACCGCGCGCAGCGTGTGCAATGCATCGATGAGGCCCCACCCGCAGGATTTGACCGAATCGAACGCGCAGTCGAGCGCGGCCGTGCCGTTGTACTTCATGAGGTTCTCGACCTGCTGCGGCGTGAACGTGTCTTCGGCCAGGATCATCGCGGCGAGGCCAGCGACGTGCGGCGCGGCCATCGAGGTGCCATTGAGCGTCTTGTAGCCCTCGGCGACCTGCGTCGTCGTGCCCGTGTTGACCGTCGACAGGATGCCGCCCGGTGCGGCGACGTCGATCTTGTCGCCATAGTTCGAATAGGCAGCGAGCGCGCCGGTCGTCGTCGTCGCGGCGACGGCGACGACGTTGTTGCAACGGGCCGGCGTGAACCCCGAGACGTTCGCAGCGGAGTTGCCGGCGGCGACGACGACGACGGCGCCGTTGTTGACGGCCGTGTTGATCGCGCTCTGCATGTTCGCGCTGCAGCTGCCCTGGCCGCCGAGGCTCAGGTTGATGACCTGCGCGGCATTCACGTTCGCCGGAACGTCGGTGACCGAGCCGCCCGAGGCCCAGACGATCGCGTCGACGACATCCGAGAGCGAGCCGCCGCAGCGCCCGAGCACGCGCAGCGGCACGACTTTCGCGCCGTAGGCCATGCCGGCCGTGCCCTTGAAGCTGTTGTTCGTGACGGCGGCGACGATGCCGGCGACGTGCGAGCCGTGCCAGCTCGAGTTCTCGCTGCCGTTCGGGTCGGCCGCGCAGTCGCCGATCTCGTACCAGTCGCCCTCGTCGTTCGGATCCGGATCGCGGCCGTCGCCGTCGCGCGCGGTCGTCGAACTCGAGATGAAGTCGTAGCCGCCGACGATGTTCGCGTCAAGATCGCTGTGCGGCGTGATGCCCGTGTCGATCACGGCGACCTTGATGCCGGTGCCGGTCGAATAGTGCCAGGCGCCTGCCGCGTTCGTGCCGAAGCGCGAGCGGAAATAGGCCCACTGGTCCGGATAGCGGTCGTCATTCGGCGTGAGCGTGTGCGTGAGCAGGCGGTCGGGCTCGATCGCGGCGACCGCCGCGCTGCGTGCCAGTTCTTCCATGACGAGCGCGGCTTCCGCGCCGGCGAAGCTGGCGACGTCGCCGGCCTTCGCGCCGTCGCGCGCTTCGATCAGCCAGGCGCCGGTCGCGAGCTGGCGGAGGATCTCGAAGCGGCGGCCGAACGCGGCGCCGGCGCGGTCGAGTTCGCTGCGCAGTACCGTGGCGTCGGCCTTCGCGTCGAGCGTGACGATGAGGCGCGACACCGGCGTGGCGGCATCGAGCGCGCTGGTGTCCACGCGCAGCGGCGCATCGCCGGCCGGCGCGGCGGCCTGTACAGCGGCCGCGGCGAAAGCGAGCACGAGCGCCTGCGAGAGCTGCGTGATCTTCAGGGGTTTGCGAGACATGACGTTTCTCCTGGTGGCAACGCCTGTCCCTGCCGCGGGATTGCGGCGGCGTCGTTTTCCGCGAGTGCGGCGCGTTGCTGGTCCTGAAAACGGCGCTCCCGAAAAAAGCGAACAATGTTCGGTTGTCCACGCGATGCTCGTTCGGGCCTCTCCGGAGGGGCGCCGCAGCAAGGGAAAAAAGCGCCGGATAATGCCGGAAATGTCGAAATCCGGATTTCGACGACGAGCCGGCGGACCGAAAAAACGCTTGCGATGCCCGCCCGCAGGGCCGTGCAGACCGGATGCCGGTCGCGGGAGCCGCTGCGCGGACTCGAGCCGGAACCTTTCAAGTGGCCGGATCTCCCGCAGTCTGGCAACCTACGCGGCCCGGTTCCCGCCGCCGTCGCGCGCGGGCCGTTCCAGGCGGCAGCAACGAATGAGCAAGCGCAGGTATTTCGGTACGGACGGCATTCGCGGGCACGTCGGCGAGTGGCCGATCACGGCGGAATTCATGCTCAAGCTCGGCCGTGCCGCAGGCACGGTGCTCGCCGGCGACGACGGCGTCGCCACCGTCGTCATCGGCAAGGACACGCGCATCTCGGGCTACATGTTCGAGTCGGCGCTCGAAGCCGGCCTCGTCGCCGCCGGTGCGAACGTGCGGCTGCTCGGGCCGATGCCGACGCCGGCCGTCGCCTATCTCACGCGCAGCCTGCGCGCGAGCGCCGGCATCGTGATCAGCGCCTCGCACAACCCGCATCAGGACAACGGCATCAAGTTCTTTTCGGCCGCGGGCGAAAAGCTTGCCGACGAAGTCGAGATCGCGATCGAGAGCGAACTCGACGCGCCGTTCGTGACGGTGCCGTCGGAGCGCATCGGCAAGGCCGCGCGCGTCGCCGACGCGGCGACGCGCTATGCGGAATTCTGCAATTCCACGTTTCCGCACGATCGCGATCTGCGCGGGCTCAAGATCGTGATCGACTGCGCTCACGGCGCGACGTATCAGATCGCGCCGAAACTGTTCGCAGAACTCGGCGCGCAGGTGACCACGATCGGCACGCAGCCCGACGGCCTCAACATCAATCGCGACTGCGGCTCGACGAGTCCGGCCGCGCTGCAACGCGCCGTCGTGGAGCAGGGCGCGGACCTCGGCATTGCCTTCGACGGCGACGGCGACCGCGTGCAGTTCATCGACCATCGCGGCAGCCTCGTCGACGGCGACGATATCCTCTACGTGCTCGCGAGCGACTGGCAGACGACCGGCCGCCTCAGCGGCCCGGTGGTCGGCACGCTGATGACGAACTACGGGCTCGAGCGCGCGTTCGCCGCGGCGGGCATCGGCTTCGTGCGCGCGAAGGTCGGCGACCGCTACGTCATGCGCATGCTCAAGGAAACCGCCGGCGTGCTCGGCGGCGAAACCTCGGGACACGTGCTCTGTCTCGACAGCGCCTCGACCGGCGACGGCATCGTCAGCGCGCTGCAGGTGCTCGAAGTGCTCGTGCGCCGCGGCGAGCGGCTGGCGAACGTCTGCGCGGGCTGGGAGCGGCTGCCGCAGATCACGCGCAACGTGCGCGTCGCGAACGCGGGCGGTCTGCTCGAACATGCCGCCGTGCTGGCCGAACGCGCCGCGGTCGAGCGCGAACTCGAAGGCCGCGGACGCCTCGTGCTGCGCGCCTCGGGCACGGAACCGCTGATCCGCGTGACCATCGAGGCCGCCGACGCGGCCCTCGTCGACGCGCTGGCCGGGCGGCTCGCACGCGCCGTAGAATCCGCGGCCACGGAATCCGTCTAGCGCTGCCGCGGCGGCGGCGCACTCCCGCGGCGCTTGCGCCGTCGTGTCCACTCCGCAGGAATTCGTTCATGTCAGCAGCCATTCCCACCCTGGACATCCGCCGCTACGACACCGATCGCGACGCGTTCGTCGCCGAACTCGGCGCCGCCTACCGCGAGTGGGGTTTCGCAGGCATTCGCGGTCATGGGATCAGCAGCGAGTTGATCGACGGGGCGTACGAGCGCTTCAAGGCATTCTTCGCGCTGCCGGCCGAAACCAAGATGAAGTACCACCTCGCCGGCACCGGCGGCGCGCGCGGCTATACGCCGTTCGGCGTCGAGACGGCCAAGGATTCGAAATATCCCGATCTCAAGGAGTTCTGGCACATCGGCCGCGAGATCCCGCGCGACTCGCGCTTCGCCGACGTGATGCCGCCGAACCTCTGGCCGGTGGAGATCGCCGGGTTCCGCGACTACGGCTACGGCCTGTACACGGCGCTCGACCAGCTCGGTTCGCGCGTGCTGCGCGCCCTGGCGCTGCACATCGATCTGCCCGAGACCTTCTTCGAGGACAAGACCGACTACGGCAACTCGATCCTGCGCCCGATCCACTATCCGCCGATCACCGCGCCCGATGTGCCGAACGTGCGCGCCGGCGCGCACGAGGACATCAACTTCATCACGCTGCTGGTCGGCGCCAGTGCGGCGGGCCTCGAAGTCAAGTCGCGCACCGGCGAGTGGGTGCCGTTCACGTCGGAGTCCGACACGATCGTCGTCAACATCGGCGACATGCTGCAGCGGCTGACCAACCACGTGTATCCGTCGACGACGCACCGCGTCGTCAATCCGCCGGGCGATCTCGCGCGCAAGCCGCGCTACTCGGTGCCGTTCTTCCTGCACCCGAACCCCGACGTCGTGCTCGATCCGCTGGCTTCCTGCATCACGCGGGACAACCCGAGCCGCTATTCGACGTCGATCACCTCGCACGAATACCTCATGGAGCGCCTGCGCGAGATCAAGCTCGCGTAACGATCAACGCGCCGCATCCGCGAACGCGACCACGTCGACGTGGTCGCGGCTCGCATGCACCGTGATGGCCCAGGCCACCGCGGCGGCGGCGGCGCGCGGCGCGCGATAGATCGACGTGATGTGGTCGCGGTACAGCGGTTCGACGGCTTGGCCGTCGGCCGTCGCGGCCCTGACCTCGAACGGCTCGTAGAACGCGGCGCGATGCGTGACCGCGACGAACTCGCCGGCGGCCGTCTCGCCCTGCACGACGAAATCGACGGGATTCGACGGCAGATTCGGATGCGCGGGAAACATGCCGGGCACGGCCGGCGGCGACGGGACGCCGGCCTGCAGCACGCGAGCGACCGCGCTGTAGCCCAGATGCGCGATGCGCTGCTGCGGCTCGGCGCCCAGGCGGCGCCAGGCGTAGTCGCGCAGGCCGATCAGCGCACGCTCGTGCGGCGGTCCGCCGATGCGGATCTGATCGCTGCGGCCGCAGCGCACGAGCAGGCCCGTGCCGAGCGACTGGTCGACGAATTCGGCGTAATGCGCGTACAGCGTCGCCGGCGCGCACAGCGGCGCAGTGATCGCATAGCGGTCGCGCATCGCGAGCAGCAGGATCGTGTGGTGTGCGCCGTTCGTGGTCCGGCGAATCACGTTCATGAGACCGTGCCGCTCCGGCGGATCGGTCGACACCAGCGCCTGTTCCGGCGGATTCGCGAGCACGCCGTGGATCGCGAGCGACCAGGCGCTCCAGACGACGAGCAGCATCGCTGCGACGGCGCGCGCGGGGCGGCCCTGATCGCAGAGGCGGTCGAGGCCGAGCGCGAGCAGGGCGGCGATGATCGGCAGGTGCGCGAAGATCATCCAGAACGGCGTGATCGGCCGCAGCGCGAGCACGAAGATCGACTGCAGCGGCAGCAGGACCAGCAGCACGACGGCGATGCGGCGGCGCTCGCGCGACGGCGCCGTCGCTGCCAGCACGGTACACACGGCAAGCGCGGCCAGATGCAGCAGCATCAGCGAACGCCGCAACACCTGCGGCACTTCGAGCCAATAGCGCAATGTATATTCTGCGCCATATCCCGCGAGGCTCAGCAGCATCGCGCCGAGACGCGCCGGGGTCGGCAGCGCCGGATCGCGGTCCGAATACCGGCCTATGGTCTGAAGATCGGTGAAGCCCGCCTGTGCCTGCTCGACCAGCATCGGCACGAGGCTCGCGAGACCGACGCCGGCGACGACGGCGAGATCGCGCAGGCGCAGCGTCGTCGAGGAAGCGGCAGCCACGGCGTAGACGACGAGCAGCGTGCCGATCAGGAGCGTCGTCGGGTGGGCGTGGAACATCGCCGCTGCGGCGACGCCGAGCAGCGCCGCACGACCGGCGCCCGGGCGATCGCGGTAGTGCAGGGCGCACCACAGACCGAACAGCATCGCGGTCTCGACGACGGTCGTATGCGTCATCGCCGCGAGGATGAACGACGCCCAGCCCGGCACGAAGCAGGCGAGTGCGAACAGCAGGCCGAGTCTCGCGCCGCCGCAGCGGCGGCCGATGGCACGGTCAACGGGTGCGGCACGAGCCGCATCGCCGCGCCGAGCAGGTAGTACCAGACCGGCCCGAGATGCAGCGTGTTGTAGATGACCGGGCCGGTCAGCGGCCACTGCTGTCCTGCCGCGATCTGCTGTGCGAAGTACAGGTCGCGCAGCGTGTCGGGCGTGCCGGCCATGCCGGCGGCGGTCCACAGCTGCAGCAGCACCAGGGCGGCGACGACCGCCTGATGCCAGCGCACGGGCGTCGCGGCCGGCGACGGCGGCGCGGCGGCCGCCGCGGCGGGACTCACCGCTGCGGATCCTGCACGCGAAAATCCTTCGAGCGCCGCT
>CAMLLF010000199.1 GCA_946480705.1 uncultured Lysobacteraceae bacterium
ACCACTGCGCGATCTATCTGCTGATCGCCGGCACGTATACACCCTTCACCCTGATCGGCCTGCGCGGACCCATTGGCTGGTGGCTGTTCGGCGCGACATGGGCGCTCGCGTTCGCCGGCATCGTGTTCAAGCTGTTCTTCACCGGCCGCTTCAAGCTCGTCTCCACGTTGATGTACGTGGCGATGGGCTGGATGTCCGTGCTGGGCATTGGGCCCATGCTCGATCAACTCGACGCGTGGACGCTCGGCTGGATGTTCGCGGGCGGCGTCGCGTACACCGCAGGAACGCTGTTCTACCTCAACCAGCGCATCCGCTACTCGCACGCGATCTGGCACGGCTTCGTGATCGCCGGCAGCGTCTGTCATTTCGTTGCGGTGTCGTTGCAGGTGCTTTCGCCGGTGTCGGTGACGCCGGGGTTGTCGTAGCGGGCATGCGCTGCGCGGACGAGGGCATGCAGGAGTCGGGTTCGTGGTGACGACGAAGCGTTGATCGCGGTCGGCGCAGGGGAGTGCGATCCGGTGCCCGGGGAAAAGTGGGCGTCCTCGTTCTGACTGCGGTGCTGATCCAATTCGCCAGCGCGGCACCGGAAACCCTCCCCTTCAAGGGGAGGGCATGGGTGGGGATGGGTTTGCTCTTGTTCTCTCTGCGGACCCCATCACGGCCCCGGATGAAAACTCGCCTCCATCAGCCCGCGCACATCGCGCGACAGAATCGCGAGCGCATCGAGAATGCCGCTGTGCGAACGCGCGTCATGCGCCTCCAGATGCGCCGCCGCCATCGTTTCGCTGAGTGCCTGTATCGCCGCAATGCGATCCAGCATCTCCTCCTGCAATGCCTCGCGTTGTGCGGCCGTATCCAGCACGTACGCAAACATCACCGGCTCCGCCGACACTGCATCGCGGCGCAGCGGATAGAACGACCCGAGACGATTCATGGCGCGCGCCTCCCGGACAAGGGAACAACGCGGCAAACGCGAGAAAGACAACCGGAACTCCGTCCGGTGCGACAGAACGCAAACCGACTATCCATGGACAACTCCCTTTGCGTGGAGCCGCCACCCGGAACCACACGACAGGGTGGCGAACGGTGTGCGGGTTAGCGGACCGGACACGGGGACCGGCGAGCCTCGCGGCTCCCCGCACACCGCCGCCAGAAATCGGCAAGCGACGCCGCACAAAACGCTGGGCGTAAAAAAACGCCGACGTTCGGTGCGGCGCTCTGTGCGCCGTGTCTTTCGGGCCGCTAATCCCGGTTGCCGAATTGGCGGCAACGGGGCGATTGTTGCCTTGTGAATGTCAGCCGTCAAGCGAAACTCACTGGTCAGAACGTGAAGTTTGTGGTTCGTGGAAAGTGCGGATCGTGCCATTTTCCGGGGCGATCGGCTCTATTTGTGCGCTGACGGCTTGTATGCGCGAAGGCTCGACATCGTGATCGTGCCTTCGGCGTTTCCGCGCTTGGCGTTGACGTCGTGGTGGGTGTGAGCCGCGTCGTGGCGGAAGGATGTCGGGTGCATGATTCCCTTGGGCGCCTCATCAGTGCGAGCATGCGCGCGGGGTTTCGGGTACTTGCATGGTAATCCGACGCATTTCGTCTTCCTCTGCCGGTATGCGTCGGACCCGATGCGGCGTAGATGACCCGGCAAGGGACCTTGCGATTGCGGCACTCCATGGGCTTACTGTGACGCCGAAGCCGGCGCCTGAGCGGTCGTTACGACGGCTGATCGATGCAGGAACGCTCGCGTCGTGTGGCACAGAAAGACGTGTGGTCTTTGACGAAGGCGAGGCTTGCCCCGGGTATCGACCGGCGTAAGTGGCGCACAGCGTGGCAACGTGATTGGACAGGACATGAGCAATCCGTTTTTCGATAAGCCCATCCTCAACTCGCCCTACAAATATCCAGACCGTCACTGGGAACTGGACAGTGACGGTCAGCCGACCCAGAGGATCTTGCCGAACCGGCGTCCGGCTGACTTCATTACCCCGATCCCCAAGCCTCGGAAGCGCAAGGGCGGCCCCGGCGATCAGGCGCCGCTGGTTTTCGACGAAGGCGAGGGCCTGTCCACGGCGGACCAGCAGTACAGTCATACTGCTGTGATCAACGGCGTTCGCCAGGAGGTAGACAGCTGGCGGTGCTTGCCGTCGTCGCAGTGGCGGGTGACGCCAGCGACGGCGCGGTTGCTGACTCACTGGCGCAGCCATCCGTTCTCGAGTGTCCGTCCATTCTTCTGTCAGGTGGAAGCGGTTGAAACCGCGATCTGGCTGACGGAAGTCGCACCGCAGATCGGCAAGTCAGGCAGTCGATTTCTGGAGCATCTGGCGCAGGCGAATGCCGATGCCAATCCCGAGCTAATGCGTCTGGCGCTCAAGCTCGCCACTGGTGCCGGCAAGACCACCGTGATGGCCATGCTCATCGCCTGGCAGACCATCAATGCGGTCCGTCACCCGGGAAGCCGGAAGTTCACGCGCGGTTTCCTGGTGGTCGCTCCCGGCTTGACGATCAAGGACCGCCTTCGTGTTCTGCAGCCGAACGACCCCGACAGCTACTACGCCAGTCGCGAGCTCGTTCCGACGGACATGCTCGCAGAGGTTGAGCGTGCCAAGATCGTCATCACCAACTACCACGCCTTCAAGTTGCGTGAGCGAATGGAGCTGTCCAAGGGCGGTCGCCTGCTGCTCCAAGGGCGCGGTGGGGAGACGCTGAACACGCAGGAGACCGAAGGCCAGATGCTTCAGCGCGTCATGCCCGAGTTGATGGGCATGAAGAACATCCTGGCGATTAACGACGAAGCGCACCACTGCTATCGCGAGAAGCCGCATGCGCTCGACGAGGATGAGCTCAAGGGTGACGAAAAGCGGGAAGCCGAGGAAAACAACGAGGCCGCGCGACTCTGGATCTCCGGTCTCGAAGCGGTGAACCGAAAGATTGGTCTGTCGCGCGTCGTCGATCTCTCCGCGACGCCATTCTTTTTGAGTGGATCGGGTTACGCCGAGGGCACCTTGTTTCCGTGGACCATGAGCGACTTTTCGCTGATGGACGCCATCGAGTGCGGCATCGTCAAGTTGCCGCGCGTCCCGGTGGCCGACAACATTCCCGGCACCGACATGCCGAAGTTCCGGGAGCTGTGGAAGCACATCGGTTCCAAGATGCCCAAGAAGGGGCGTGGCAAGGCGAATCAGCTCGATCCGCTCAGCATCCCGGTTGAGCTGAAGACGGCGCTCGCGGCGCTCTACGGTCACTATGCCAAGACGTTTGAGCTCTGGCAGAAGGCGAAGATCCGGGTGCCGCCGGCGACGGTCGCCGTGACCGGGTCGCCGGTCAACCCGATCGCGGTGTTCTGAGCACGGCAACGCCATCCCGCGCCCTCGCACCCTGCTCATCGACAGCGAGCAGCTCGAGTCGGGCGAGGCCCTGGATGACGCGTTCCGCGGCGTGGCCGCGGACGAGATCGAGCGTTTCCGCCGCGAAATCATGGCGCGCACAGACGATGTCCGTGCTGCAGACGACATCACCGACCAGGACCTGTTGCGCGAGGTGATGAATACCGTTGGCAAGGAGGGCAGGCTGGGCGAGTCCATCCGTTGCGTCGTCTCCGTTGCCATGCTAACCGAGGGTTGGGACGCGAACACCGTCACCCATGTTCTTGGCGTGCGGGCGTTCGGCACCCAGCTCCTGTGCGAGCAGGTGATTGGTCGCGCGTTGCGCCGCCAGTCCTACGAAACCAACGAGGATGGCCTGTTTGACGTCGAATACGCCGACGTCCTTGGGATTCCGTTCGACTTCACGGCCAAGCCGGTCGTCGCTCCGCCGCAGCCGCCGCGCGAGACGGTTCACGTCCGGGCCATCCGGCCCGACCGCGACGCGCTGGAGATCCGTTTTCCGCGCGTGCAGGGCTACCGGGTCGAGCTGCCCGACGATCGCCTGACGGCCAGCTTCAATGACGACGCGGTACTGGAACTGACGCCGGAGATTGTCGGCCCGTCGATTACGCGCAACGCCGGCATCATCGGCGAAGGCGTGGATTTGAATCTCCAGCATCTCGGCGGCCTGCGTCAGTCGACGCTGCTTTTCCATCTGACCCAGCGCCTGCTCTACACCAAGTGGCGCGATCAGGGCGAGCAACCCAAGCTGCACTTGTTCGGCCAGCTCAAGCGCATCACGAAGGCATGGCTGGACTCCTGTCTGGTTTGCAAGGGCGGAACCTTTCCGGGCCAGCTCATGGACCAGGAACTGGCCGATATGGCCTGCGAGCGCATCACGCGCGCCATCACCCAGGAGGAACTCCGGAAGGGGCGGCCGGTAAAAGCCATTCTGGATCCCTACAACCCGACCGGTTCGACAGCTCACGTGAGTTTCACGACGTCCCGCGACCACCGATGGGAGACCCTCGGACCTCCACCGCGTTGCCATGTGAACTGGATCGTGCTCGACAGCGACTGGGAGGCGGAGTTCTGTCGCGTCGCGGAGGCGCATCCGCAGGTGCTCGCGTACGTCAAGAACCACAACCTAGGTCTCGAGGTGCCCTATCGCTTCGGCTCCTCGAATCGTCGCTATTTCCCCGATTTCATCGTGAAGATCGACGACGGCCACGGCCCGGACGACCCGCTGCAACTGATCGTGGAGATCAAGGGCTACCGCCGCGAAGATGCCAAGGAGAAGAAGGCAACCATGGAGACTTACTGGATACCCGGCGTCAACAATCTGAAGACGCATGGACGATGGGCTTTCGTCGAATTCACCGACGTGTACGAAATGCAGGATGACTTCGCCGCGAAGGTCGCGACCCATTTCGACCGCATGGTTCAGTTGGCGACGGAGAGAGCACGATGAAGCACGAACTGGTCCTCAGCCTCATCGACTCGTTCGAGTCGCATGCCAACCGGACTGATGGTGGCGTCGAATTCTGGCTGGCGCGAGATCTCCAGCACCTGCTCGGCTATAGCAAGTGGGACAACTTCCTGAACGTGGTCTCGAAGGCTCGTACGGCGTGCGAGGTCTCCGGTCACGAAGTGGCCGACCATTTTGCCGGCGTCGGCAAAATGGTCGATCTGGGTTCTGGCAGTCAGCGCGAGGTCGATGACCTCATTCTCACCCGTTACGCCTGCTACCTCATCGCCCAGAACGGCGACCCGCGCAAGCCCGAAATCGCCTTCGCGCAGACCTACTTCGCGCTGCAGACGCGCCGAGCCGAGCTCATCGAGCAGCGTCTGCTGGAAACCGAGCGCGTGCAGGCGCGCAGAAAGCTCAGCGACACCGAGAAGGAGCTTTCCGGGCTGATCTTCGAGCAGACGGGCGGCAATCAGGACTTCGCCCTGATCCGCAGCAAGGGCGACCATGCCCTGTTCGGACGCAACACGCAGGACATGAAGGCGCGCTGGAAAGTCCCCGCGAGCCGGCCGCTGGCCGACTTCGCGCCGACCTTGGTTCTGAAGGCCAAGGACTTCGCCACCGAGATCACCATCCACAACGCGCGTCAGCACCGCATGCGCAGCGAAGCCGCGATTTCCTCCGAGCACGTCACCAACAACAAAGCCGTTCGCAAGACGCTGCTCGATCGCGGGATCCGACCAGAAGACCTGCAGCCCGAGGAAGACATTAAGAAGGTCGAGCGCCGTCTTGCGGCGGAAGACAAAAAATCGCAGAAGAAGCCCGATGCACTCGACTCGTGAGCACAATTGATCCATGGCCAAGAAACCCAAGACACCGCTCAGCGTCGAGGCGATCAAGCACGACGACGCCACGCGCAAGAACATTCCCACGGCCGAGTACCAGTCGGTGCTGGCGCAGGACGAGAAGTCGCCGGTGCGCGTGGCCTACAAGCGCCGCAATCGCGATCTCGACCCTCAGCTGGTCTGGCGCGGCAAGGATCAGCAGGACTGGTCCGACCTCGTCGTGCACGCACCGCCGCTCTACATCCAGGAGAAAGTGCACCCAAAGGTGCTGATCGACGATCTGCGTCGGCAGAGCGAACGCCAGCGCAAGCAGGAGGCGTGTCAGCAGCAGGGTGCGACCGCCGACCTGTTCGCCGATTTCAATGGGCTGCCCTCCGAGGCCGCACGCACCGAGTTCTATCAGCACGATGCGCACTGGGCCAATCGCATGATCCTCGGCGATTCGCTGCAGGTCATGGCCAGCCTGGCCGAGCGCGAAGGGCTGCGCGGCAAGGTCCAGTGCATCTATTTCGATCCGCCCTACGGCATCAAATTCAACAGCAATTTCCAGTGGAGCACGACGAGCACGCAGGTGAAGGATGGTAATGCCGAGCACATCACGCGTGAGCCGGAGCAGGTTAAAGCCTTTCGCGACACTTGGCGCGACGGGGTTCATTCGTATCTGACATACCTGCGCGATCGACTCTCGGTGGTTCGGGATCTGCTTACGGTCTCGGGATCAATTTTTCTACAAATAGGCGATGAAAATCTTCACTTGATACGTTCGGTTCTCGATGAGGTCTTTGGTGCTGAGAACTTTTGCAGCGTCATAACTTTTCGGAAGACGTCTGGGGCAAACAGCCCAAGCGCGAAGGTAAACGTACTGGCTTCAGTAACGGACTATGTAGTTTGGTATGCGAGAGATATTAAATCTCTCAAGTACAGGCAGCCATACGTAAAGAAGGCTGCGGCTGGCGAGGGTGGTAGCCAATACAGATGGGTCGAGGACGAATCGGGTCAGCCGCGGTCGTTGGCTACTAACGAGTCAGATGACATTGAGACGCTGGTAGAAGCGGGGGCTAGGCTGCTAAGGCCGGACAATCTTGTTTCGGCCGGGTATAGCGTCGCTCTTTCAGTTCCGGTTACGCACAAAGGGCGTCTGTATGAAGTGCCGGCGAATAGTCATTGGAAGACAACGGTTGCTGGTATTTCCAATCTCTGTAAGGCGGGGCGAGTACTTCCCGTCGGCAAACGCCTCTATTACAAGCGATATATCGATGATTTTGGCGTATTTCCGCTCACGAACATATGGACGGATGTTGGAAGTAGTGGATTCTCAGATCCACGCACTTACGTCGTACAGACGGTCTCTCGCGTTATTGAGCGCTGTCTACTAATGGTTTCTGATCCCGGTGACCTCGTCCTCGATCCTACATGTGGATCGGGCACCACAGCCCACGTCGCCGAGCAATGGGGTAGACGCTG
>CAMLLF010000200.1 GCA_946480705.1 uncultured Lysobacteraceae bacterium
ACCGAAGCGGCGCCGGAGTACCGCGCCTACATGAACGACATCCTGTTCCGGCAGACCGCGGGGCGCTACACCGAATCCTGGGACCATCACCAGCCGCCGTGGTACTACCTCGGCGTGATTGCGTTCGCCTGGCTGCCGACGGTCCTCGCGCTGCCCTGGGCCGTGCCGCGCTGGCGCGACGCGCTGCGCCGGCGCGATGCGCGCGTGCTGCTGCCGCTGGCCTGGATCGTGCTCGTGGTCGTGTTCTTCACGTTTCCGAAGGGCAAGCGCGACGTCTACATCATGCCGGCGCTGCCGTTGCTGGCGCTGCTCGTCGGTGCGCAGCTCCAGGCGATCGCGCAGCGGCCTGCGTTCCGGCGGCTCGTGCTCGGCTTCGTCGCGGCACTCGGCGCGGTGTTCGCGATCGTCGGCGCGCTGGCCTGGAGCGGTCATCTCGAGCGCGCGAACCGGCTCGTCGAGCAGCGCGGCCTCGAAGCCGGCGGCCAGATGCTCTGGCTGTTCGTGCTCGTCGTCGGCGTCGTCGCGCTGGCCTCCGCGGCGTGGTGGCGCACGCGGCGCAGCCTGCTCGCGCTCGCGCTGACCCTCGCCACGCTGTGGCTCGGCTACAGCTTCTGGGCCTATCCCGTGCTCAACGATTCGACGTCGGCCGCGGCCGTCATGCGCCGTGCCGGCGAGATCGTCGGCAAGGATGCCGAGCTCGGCCTGGTTGCCTGGAAGGAACAGAACCTGCTGCACGCCGACCGGACCGCGCGTGATTTCGGCTTCGTGAAACCCTGGCATCTGCAGCTCGCCGAGGGCCGGCGCTGGCTCGCCGAAGCGCCGGAGCGACGCTGGCTGTTCGTGCTGCGCACGGCGTTCGGCGCCTGTGTCGACACGGACAAGGCGACGTATGTCGGGCACGCCAACCGTCGCGAATGGTATGTGCTGCGCTACGACGCGTTCCGCGACGGGTGCGATCCTGCCGTGCAGAAAACCGCTGAGGACGCCGACGCGAACGGCGATTGACGCAAATTTGCGTCATGGCGTGTTCAATTCCGCCGGGCGGACGACGTATCCTCAGCCTCACTGTCCAGGGGGAAACAGTCCATGCTCGACTCAGCCGTGCCACGCAAGACGCTGCAGGGGCAGCGCGAACTCGTCGATCGCCGCCAGAAGCTGCATGCGCGCTCGCGCTCGCTGCTGATTGCGGTCCACGGCGCGCATTCGGTTGCCGAACTCAAGCGCCAGTTCGCCGCGCTCGGCGACGTCGGCAGCATTCTCGACGAGCTCAGCGCGCTCGGCCTGATCGCCGCGGACGGCATGCCGTCCGCGAGCGCTGCCAATCCAGGCGCGGCCGCGCCAGCCGACGCGGAACTGCCGCCGCTGCAGCTCGCGCGCGCGTTCATCAACGAAACCGCGGTCGCCGCGTTGGGCCTGCGCGCGTTCCTGTTCACGCTGAAACTCGAGCGCTGCTACACGAAGGCGGAACTCACCGAGCTCCTGGCCGAATATCGCCGCGTGCTCGGCAAGGCCAAGGGCGAGGAGTTCGCCGTGGCCATGGCGCTGCGCGTCGAGGACATCCTGCGGCGCGCGTGAGCCATCAGGCGATGCGCTGGCCGCGGTCGAGCAGCCAGAGCTTGATGAATTTCTGCCGCACGTAGTTCGCTTCGACCCAGGCGTAGATCAGTCCGCGCCAGCCGTCGAGGAATTCCTCCCAGGCGCGCGCAGCCAGCTTGGAATCCCGCGCGCAGCACGTAGCCGCGAAAGAAGCGCCAGAACGGATTCACGACGAGATTGACGAGACGCGCGCGGCGGCCGCGCGCGTGGTCGTGCTCGGCCATGAGCTGCGCGTAGCGTTCGAGTCGTCGCAACTGATCGGCGAGCGATCGATAGGCGCGGTGCTCGAGATCGCCGGGCAGCAGCTGCACCGTGCCGTCCACGCTGACGTGCTCGTGGATCTCGCGATCGCCGCGCCAGCCGCCGCAGCGCCGGTCGAACAGGCGCAGTACGCGATCCGGATAGGCATTGCCGTGGCGCAGGAACGCGCCGAAATAGTCGGTCGCGCGCGCGAACCGATACCCCCGGGCGGCGAAGCCGGCGTCGCGCGCCGCGTCGATGGCGTCCCGCAGCCGCGGCGTCACGCGTTCGTCGGCATCGAGGCAGAGCACCCAGTCGTGCCGCGCCTGTGTCACCGCGAAATCCTTCTGCCGGCGATAGCCGTCGAACGCGCGTTGGATCACGCGCGCGCCGAGCGCGGCTGCCCGCTCGGCCGTGCCGTCGGTGGAACCCGAATCGACGACGACGATCTCGTCGCAGAACGCGAGCGAGGCAAGGCAGTCGTCGATGCGGTCGATTTCGTTGAACGTGATGATGCAGGCCGACAGGCCGACGCGCAGGGGAGTGGACATGCGCAGAGAGTAGCAGCCGCGCGGGCGGATGCTGCGCGGGGGGGATCGCGTGCGTGCGCCGAGCGGCGCGATCATCGAGGTGCGCGCGGCCGAGGAGCCGTGCTCGGAAGCCCGGTTCCGCCGAGCTGGCTCGCGCTGTGGTTCGTCGTCGTGCTGTTCGCCATCTTCCAGCACGGTCCGATGCCGCTGTATTCGACGCGCACGCTCGCGGTGGCCTGGGAGATGTGGAACCAGAACCAGTTCCTCGTGCCGCACATCAACGGGCATCCCTACAGCCACAAGGTGCCGCTGCTGTTCTGGCTGATCCACGCGGGCTGGGCGGTGTTCGGCGTCAACGACGTCTGGCCGCGGCTGCTGCAGGTAATGATCGGAGCGGGCTGGCTGGTGGCCGCCGCCGCGCTCGCGCGCCGCGTGTTCGCGCTGCGGCCGGCGGTCGCGCGGCTCGCGCCGTGGTTCCTGATCGCGCTCGCGTATTCGTTCCTGTTCGGCCTGCAGATCATGTACGAGGTGCTGCTGGCGCTGACCGTCGTGCTGGCGCTGCTCGCCCTGTCCGGCAGGCCGCGCTGGGGCTGGTTCGCGCTCGCGGTGGGCGCCGGCCTCATGACCAAGGGCCCGGTCATGCTGCTGCATGTCGCATTTCCGTTCCTGCTCGGTCCCTGGTGGAGCGAACACGCGCGCGCCGATCGCGGCGGCTGGTACAGGCGCGGCGCGCTCGCGCTGGCCGGCGGTGCCGCAATCCTCGTCGCCTGGGCGCTGCCGGCCGGATTCGCCGGCGGCGAGGCATATCGCAACGAACTGTTTTTCCTGCAGACCGCCGGACGCATGGTCGACAGCTTCGATCACGCGCGGCCGCTCTGGTGGTATCTGCCGATGCTCGCGGTATTGCTGTTTCCGTGGATAGGCTGGCCGCGCCTGTGGCGCGCGGCGCTCACGTTCTCGCGGCCGATCGGCGACGGCGAACGGTTCCTGATCAGCTGGCTCGTGCCGACCTTCCTCGTGTTCTGTCTGGTCTCGGGCAAGCAGGTCTACTACCTGCTGCCGCTGCTCCCCGGCGTCGCGATGGCGCTGGCCTTTGCGCTCGCGCGGCAGCAGACGCGCGAGACCGGCGGCGGCCGCATCTGGGGCGCATGGCCGCTCGCGCTCGCGGCGTTCGCGTTCGCCGTCGCGCTCGCGCTGCTGCCGGTCTGGCTGGCGAGCGGGCACCTGCATTCGCACTGGCTGCACGACGCGTCGCGGCTGAGCCCCTGGTTCGCGGCCGGCTTCGTCGCGCTGGGTCTGATCCTGCTGCTGCCCGGCGAGGGCGAGCGCGAACTGCATCGGATCGCCGGCGCGTCGCTGTTCGGCGTCGCACTCGCGCATGCGCTGTTCGCGTATTCACTGTTCCACAATTTCAATCTCGATCCGGCCGCCGCCGTGTTCGCGCGCGCGCAGCGCGAGGAACGGCCGATCGCGAACGTCGGCCAGTACGAGGGCCAGTTCCACTACCGCGCGCGGCTGCGCGGCAGCATCGACGAAATCCGCATCGGCGAGGTCGGCGAATGGGCGCGCGCGCATCCGCGCGGGCTGATCGTGCGTTATCCGGCCAAGCTCGACCCGCGCGCCCGGCGCTACGCGATGCTGATCCAGCCGTTCCGTTCGCGCTGGCTCGAGATCTGGGACGCGCCGACGCTCGCCGCCGTAGAAGCCGGCCAGACGCCCGCCGAACCCGCTCAGCGCACCGCGCTGTATCCGCCGGACTACTGGCGCTACGGCGAACCCGTCGAGCGCGACGGGGAATGAACAGGCGCGGCGCAGGCTGGGGTGAGCGCAGCGAACCCCGGCATCGAGGTATCCCGCCGCGCCGATCGCCGAGGGAGGGAATGCCCGCGTGTCGGGTAGACGCCGGGAAGCATTCCTCCGCCGGGCGAATGCCATGCGGAAACACCTCGATGTCGAGATTCGCCCGTGGCTCATCCCAACCCGCGGATTGATCAGAGCTGCCGCAGGAACGCGACGAGATCCTTCTTTTCGTCGCCGCTGAGCTTCGTTTCGAGCACGAGGTTGAAGAATTCGACCGTGTCGTCGAGCGTCAGCAGGCGGTCGTCATGCAGGTACGGCGGCGAGTCCTTGATGCCGCGCAGCGGGAAGGTCTTGATCGGACCGTCCGCGCTGGCGAGCCGGCCGTTGATGTTCTTCTGCTTGAAGAAGCGTTCGACCTGCAGGTTGTGCATCAGGTTGTCGGTGTAGAACGGCGGGACGTGACAGGTGGAGCATTTGCCTTTGCCGAAAAACACGTCCTGTCCGCGCAACTCCGACTCGCTCGCTTTCTTCGGATCGAGCCGGCCGTCCCAGGCCAGTTTCGGCGCCGGCGGAAAATCGAGCAGCGCCTGGAATTCGGCCATGAAATGCACCTGGCTGCCGCGCTCGAGAATGTTCACGCCCTTCTTCGTCGCGATCACCGGATCGCCGTCGAAATAGGCCGCGCGCTGCTCGAACTCGGTAAAGTCCTCGATCGTCTTGAGCGCGCGCTGCGAGCCGAACAGGCGCTGGATGTTGTTGCCGCGCAGGCTCGGCGTGTCGATGCGATGCCGGTGTTCCTGCGGCCGTATGTCGCCGACCAGATGCGTCGCCGCGTTGGTGTGGCCGTTCGCGTGGCAGTCGAAGCAGGCGACGCCGAGGCTCGGACGCTCCGAGCGCCGGTCGGCGGTCAGGTTGAACTGCTGCTGCGGAAACGGCACGACGAGGAGCCTGAGTCCTTCGAGCTGCTTCGGATTGAGCAGGCCGTTGAACAGCTCGTAATAGTTGTCCGAGGTGACGAGCTTGCCCTTGGACACGTCGCCGAGATCCGGACGCGTCGTCAGGAAGATCGGCGCCGGGAATTCGGGCAGCAGATGGTCGGGAAAATCGAAATCGAGATCGAAGCGCGTGAGGTCGCGGCGCGCCTGCTTGTTGATCTCGTCGATCTGGAACTTCGGGAACAGCATGCCGCCTTCGCCGTGGTTCGGATGCGGCAACGGGAAGAAACCCGCCGGCCACAGATCCCGGCTCTTGATCTCCTCGGGCGGCATCGCCGCGAGCGCATCCCAGCTCTGGCCGCTCTTGAGCTTGACGCGCACGCCTTCCTGCACGGGCTTGCCGCGCGACATGGTCACGCCGCTCGCGGCGCGGTCGGCGAGGTCGTAGCGTTCGTCGAGCAACGCCTTGTGGCGCTGCTGGATCTGCGCCTTCTGCGACTTCATGCGCGCCATCACGGTCGCGAAGTCTTCTTCGATGACGTTGGTATAACTCGTCGGTTTCGCTGGTTCGGCGGCGAGGGCGGCGCCGGCGAGCGTGGCGATCAAGGTCAGGCTGGCTATCGCGGGGAATTGCGTGGACCTGTTCATGGAGCCTCCGGAGTTCGGTATGGCTGAGGCGGGCGTCCCCCTGATGGGAATCCCTGCCGACTGCCGTTCCGACAGTCGGCAGAGTCGCCGAGTCCGGCACACACACCCGGATTCGGCTCCGCTGGCCGGGCGCTTACGCGCTCGACCACGAGCGGCGCATCGCTGCGCCGCGGGAATGTCGACGTTATTCGACGTTCCCTGACATGCCGCACGAGGCGGCCCGGCGAGCATGCGGCGATGCGAGCTTGTATACCAATCAACCGATTCGATGGTTTCGATTGGATCGGTCAATGCTGCGCAGCCGCATGAATCGTGCGGCGTGGCGGGTCGATGCCGCGTGACCATCGGCGGACGAAGGCGCTATGCTGCACCGTCGTTTTTTCGCAACAGGGGCGGACATGGCTTCCGGACATATTCTCGTCGTCGACGACGAGCCCGATATCCGTTCCCTCGTGCAGGACATCCTGCAGGACGAGGGCTATCAGGTCAGCGTGGCCGAGAACGCCGCCGCGGCGCGCGAACTGCGCCGCCAGGTGCGCCCCGATGCGATCCTGCTCGACATCTGGATGCCCGACACCGACGGCATCAGCCTGCTGCGCGAATGGTCCGAGCGCGGCGGACTGAACTGTCCCGTCATCATGATTTCGGGACACGGCACGGTCGAGACCGCCGTCGAGGCGACGCGGCTCGGTGCCTACGACTTCGTCGAAAAGCCGCTGTCGCTCGCAAAGCTGCTGCTGACCGTCGAGCGTGCGCTCGAGGCGAGCCGCCTCAAACGCGAGAACGAAGGACTCAAGCGCCAGATGCCGGTGCCGCTCGAGCCGGTCGGCTCGTCGCGCGTGATGCAGGCGCTGCGCGGCCAGCTCGAACGCATGGCCGGCCACGACACCTGGCTGCTGCTCAACGGCGAGGCCGGCAGCGGCAAGGAATCGCTCGCGCGCTGGCTGCACGAGAAGAGCGCGCGGCGCAGCGGGCCGTTCGTGACCGTGGCCTCGGGCTCGATCGCGCGCGATCACGCGGCGCAGGCCCTGTTCGGCGCCGAGGACAACGGCACCGTGCAGATGGGTCTGCTCGAGCAGGCCAACGGCGGCACGCTGTACCTCGACGAAGTCGCCGAACTCGATCCGGAAATGCAGCTGCGCCTGTCCTCGACGCTCGAGCGCCGCGCGCTGATCCGCTGCGGCGGACGCGAGCCGGTCGTGCTCGACCTGCGTGTGATCGCGGCGACCGCGCAGGACCTCGACAATCTCGTCGCGGTCGGCCGCTTCCGCGAAGAGCTCTACTACCAGCTCAAGGTCGTGCCGCTCGCCGTGCCCGCGCTGCGCGAGCGCGTCGAGGACGTGCCGGAGCTGCTGCAGTACTACGCCGACTTTTTTTCCAA
>CAMLLF010000201.1 GCA_946480705.1 uncultured Lysobacteraceae bacterium
CGTCCTCTTCCTGCCGCTCAACTTCATCGCCGGGCTCATGGGCATGGCGGTTCCCTGATCGCCTTCACGGCAGCAACACACTGGCGCCCGTGGTCTTGCGTCCCTCGAGATCACGGTGCGCCTGCGCCGCTTCGGCCGCGACTGGCTGCTGCGCTATCCGGAACACGCCGCCGCGGCGCTGATCGCGCCCGCGCTCGGCAAGGCCGGCGAGGCACGCGACTGCGCCGGTGCGTCGCTGCGCTTTCTCGCGGCGAACGGGCACGAGGCGCTGATCCACGCCGTCGCCGCGCGCTACGGCCGCGACGACGTCAGCGCCGGCGTGCGCGTGATGCTTGCCGAGGATCCGCTCGATCGCTTCCCGAGCCGTCGCGGCAACCTGCCGGCGTTCTGGGCGCCGCGCGGCTGGCGCCGGCCGCGTTTGCGCAGCAACGGCAAGGCGCTGTCGGATACGGCGCTCGATCACGTCGGCACGATGCTGATGTTTCCGACGAACGAAGAACTCTACGCGGGCATCGCGCAGCTCAGGGAGGCCTGCACGCCGGAGTCGCTCGCCGACTTCGCCTGGGACCTGTTCTCCGCGTGGCTCGCGGCGGCCGCACCGGCCAAGGACGGCTGGGGCATGACCGCGCTCGGCTGGCTCGGCAACGACGACACCGCGCGCCGGCTCACGCCGCTGCTCCGCAACTGGCCCGGCGAAGGCGCGCATGCGCGCGCGGTCGCAGGACTCGACGTGCTCGCGACGATCGGCAGCGACGTCGCGCTGATGCTGCTCAACGGCATCGCGCAGAAGGTCAAGTTCAAGGGGCTGCAGGACAAGGCGCGCGAGAAGATCGACGCGATCGCAACCGCGCGCGGCCTCAGTGCCGAAGAACTCGAAGACCGCCTCGCGCCCGATCTTGGGCTCGACGAGCACGGCACGCTGCTGCTCGATTTCGGTCCGCGCCGGTTCCGCGTCGGCTTCGACGAGACCCTGAAGCCCTATGTGCGCGACGCCGACGGCGCGCGCCTGGCTGATCTGCCCAAGCCGAAGAAGACCGACGACGACGCGCTGTCCTCGGCCGCCGTCGAGCGCTTCAAGACGCTGAAGAAGGACGCCCGCACGATCGCATCGCAGCAGGTCACGCGCCTGGAAATCGCGATGTGCACGCGGCGCCGCTGGGAGCGCGAGGTGTTCGAACGCTTTCTCGCCGGCCATCCGCTCGTGCGCCATCTCGTGCAGCGCCTGATCTGGGGCGTCTACGAAATCGAGAGCGCGGAGGACAGGGCCGGCGGACGCCTGCGCGCAGGTGTTGGCCGACTACGAACTGCTGCAACCGTTCCCGCAGCTCGGCCGCGACAGCTACATGCTGAGCGATGCCGAGCGCGCGACGACCGAGCTCGCGCGCTGGAAGGACAAGGTCGTCCCGACCGGCCGCATCCTCGGCCTCGTCAACAAGGGCTGGCGGCGCGGCGAGGCGCAGGACGGCGGCGGCATCTGGTATTTCACGAAGCCGCTGTCGCGCAACGTCGTGATCGAGCTGAGCTTCGAGCCCGGCATCATCGTCGGCCTGGTCGGCGAGTATCCCGAGCAGAAGCTGCACGAGCTGCACGTCGGCGTGCAGGCGAACTGGGGCGGCATGCAGGATGCGAAGCCGTTCTCGACGCTCGACGCGATCGCCGCGAGCGAGCTGATTCGCGACATGGAAGCGCTCTGCGCCTGATCGGAACAATGGGATAAATTGACAATGAATGCCAAGACCGCGGCAGCCGCCGCGCCGAAGCTGCAACGGCCGCCGGCCGAAATCCTGTATGCCGAGGAACTCGATCGCCTGCACGCGGCCGACCGCGATCCGCGGCCGCCGGGCTGGGCGCTGAGCCTCAAGGCGGCCCGCGCATTCGTGCTCGGCGACGACGCGTTGCGCATCACGCGCAAGATCGTCGCACCGGTCGCCGCGATCGAGCGTATGCTCGTGACGCTTGCGACCGGGCGCGGCCTCATGCTGGTCGGCGAACCCGGCACGGCGAAATCGCTGCTGTCGGAACTGCTCGCGACCGCGGTCAGCGGCGTGTCGACGCTGACGATCCAGGGCGGCGCATCGATCACCGAAGACCAGATCAAGTATTCCTGGAACTACGCGCTGCTCATCAACGAAGGCCCCAGTCCGCGCGCGCTCGTGCCGGCGCCGCTGTACCAGGGCATGCGCGACGGCCATGTCGTGCGTTTCGAGGAAATCACGCGTGCGCCGCTCGAAGTGCAGGACTGCCTGCTCGGCATGCTGTCCGACCGCGTGATGGCGGTGCCCGAACTCGCCGGCGAGCAGGCGATGCTCTATGCGCGCGAGGGCTTCAACATCATCGCGACCGCGAACACGCGCGACCGCGGCGTCAACGAGATGTCCGCCGCGCTCAAGCGCCGCTTCGATTTCGAGACCGTGTTTCCGATCCTCGACTACGAGCGCGAACTCGCGCTCGTGCAGCAGGCATCGGCCGAGCTGCTCGCGCGCAGCGGCATTCCGAAGGCAGTCCCGGAACCGGTGCTCGAACTCCTCGTGACGACGTTCCGCGACCTGCGCGCGGGCGGCGACGGCGCGCGGCGCGAAGGCGGCATGGACAAGCTCAATGCCGTGATGTCGACGGCGGAAGCGGTCAATGTCGCGCACGCGGTCGGCGTGCGCGCGTGGTTTCTCGAACAGCGCAACGGCAGTCCGGCCGACCTCGTCGACTGCATCGCGGGCACCGTGGTCAAGGACGACGCCGACGACCGCGCGAAGCTGCGCCGCTATTTCGAGCAGAAGGTCGCGAAGAAATCCGGCGCGCACTGGCGCGCGTACTTCGAGGCCCGGCACCGCCTGCCATGAGCGCACGCGCGCCCTGCATCATCGGCGTGCGCCATCACAGCCCGGCCTGCGCGCGACTCGTCGCGGCGCGGATCCGTGCGCTGCGCCCGCGCCACGTGCTGATCGAAGGCCCGGCCGATTTCAATGCGCGCATCGACGAGCTGCACCTGCGCCACACGCTGCCGCTCGCGATCTACAGCTATCTGTCGGGCGAGGGCACGCATCGCGGGTCGTGGACGCCGTTCGCCGAACACTCGCCGGAATGGCAGGCGCTCGTCGTCGGCCGCGCCTGCGGCGCGCAGGTGCGCTTCATCGATCTGCCGGCTTGGCACGACGCGATGGACGATCTGCCGAACCGTTATGCCGATGCACCGGACGCCGCACACGAGGCGCGCGCCGAAGCCTACGAAGCGGCGCTCGCGCAGCGGCTCGCGATCGACGGACGCGACGCGCTCTGGGATCACCTGTTCGAGCAGCAGACCGACGACGACGCGCTCGCCGCCGCGCTGCAGACGCACTTCGAACATCTGCGCGGGGACGATCCCGGTTCGCCCGGAAACGCCGCGCGCGAAACGCAGATGGCGCAATGGATGGCCTGGGCGATGGCGCGCAACGACGGCGAAGTGCTCGTGGTCTGCGGCGGCTATCACGCGCCGGCGCTCGCGCGGCGCTGGCGCGAACTCGATGCCGGCGACGGCGAGCCTGACGTGCCCGAACCGCCACGCGACGAAGCCGCGCTGCGCCACGGTTCGTTTCTCGGCTCGACGCGTTCCAGGGCTATGCCTCGGGCATGTCCTCGCCGCTGTACTACCAGTGGCTCTGGGAAAGCGACGCGGCGGGCGCGGGAATGCGGCTCGTGCGCGACATTGCGACGCGCTTGCGTGCGCGCAATCTCGTCGCGTCGACGGCCGACCTGATCGCGCTGCACACCCATGCGCGCGGACTCGCGCTGTTGCGCGCGCATGCCGAGCCGCTGCGCGCCGACTGGCTCGACGCGGTCGCGGCCACGCTGCTCAAAGAGGCCCAGGACGTCGCGCTGCCGTGGACCTACCGCGGCACGATCCGCGCAGGCACCGCGCCGCTGCTCGTCGAAGTCATGGATGTGCTGGCCGGCGATGTGCGCGGCACGCTCGCGCGCGAGACGCCGCGGCCGCCGCTGCTCGACTCGGTCGAGCGCGAACTCGCGGCGCACGGCATCGCGCTCGAGGGCGAACGCGACATCGATCTGCTCGACGAACGCGGACGCCGCGAAAGCCGCGTGCTGCACCGGCTGCGGCTGCTCGGCATTCCGGGCATCGAACGGCTGCGCGGACCGGCGCTCGCGCTGGCTGGCGAACGTCGCGAGCGCTGGCGGCTCGGTCGTCCGCTCGAACAGACCGCGGCGCTCATCGAGGCCGGCGCCTACGGCGCGACGCTCGCCGATGCGGCGCGCGCGATGCTCGAGACGAAGCTGCGCGACGCGCGCAGCGATGTCGTCGCGCTCGCGCAGGGACTCAACGAAGCGGCGCTGGCCGGACTCGCCGCGGTCGGCGATGCGCTGCTCGCGGATCTGCGCGCGGCGATCGCGGCGGCGCCGCGATTCGAGGAACTCGGCCAGGCGCTGGCCGTGCTGTATCCGTTGTTCCGCCATGGCGAAGCGGTCGCCGTTGCCGGCGCACCGTTGCTGGCCGTCGTGATCGCTGCCGCGTACGACCGCGCGCTGTGGCTGTTCGAACCGGCCACCGGCATCGCCGCCGCCGACGGTTTCGCGCATCTGCGCGCAGTGATCGCGTTGCGCGATCTCGTGCGCGGGCATGCGGCGGACGTGCAGGACGGCGACGACGGACTCGATCTCGAAGTCGCGCGTGCGCTCGCGGTATTCGCGCGCAAGGCGCACGACGAAGCCGCGGCACCGCTGAGTCGCGGCGCGGCGCTCGGCGCGCTGGTCAGCCTGCCGCAGCTCGGCGACGCCGCAGGCGAGGCATTCGACACCGGCGCGGCGCTTGCGCTGCTCGGCCGGCTCGCGCCGGATGCGATCGGCGATGCGCTGTCGGGCCTGCTCGCGCTCGCACGCGAACAGATCGCCGAGGATCCGGCCTTCGTGCGCGGCGTCGACGCGCTGGTTGCCGCACTCGACGATCACGATTTCGTGCAGGCATTGCCGGCGCTGCGCAGCGCCTTTGCGTGGCTGCCGGCTCGCGAGCGCGGCCGGCTCGCGAGCGCAGTGCTGCGCCTGCACGACGCGGCGCATCTCGCGCAAAGCGCGCTGACCGCGCCGCTGCCGGCCGACATCGACGCAGCGGCGATCGCGCGCGCCACGCTGCGCGAGCGCGAACTCTGGCAGAACCTGCAGCGCTGGGGCGTGCTGCCGGCAGCGGAGGAAGAACCCGCATGAGCCTTGCGATTCCCGACGCGCTGCAGCGCTGGCGCCTGCTGCTCGGCGAAGCGTCGCAGGGCGCGCTCGGCGGTCTCGCCGGCGAAGCGCTCGCCGCCGACGCGGCGCTGGAGTGGCTGTACGGGCGCGATCCCGAGCGCGCGCTGCGCGGCGAGCGCAGCGGCGGCCTCGAGCCGTCGCAGCTGACCACGCCCGACTGGATCAACGACGTGCACCGGCTGTTTCCGCAGGAAGTCATCGAGCGGCTCGAACGCGACGCGGTCGAGCGCTACGGCATCACCGAGGTGGTGACGAATCTCGACGTGCTCGAACGCATTCCGCCGTCGCAGAGCCTGCTGCGCGCCGTACTGCAGACCAAGCACCTGATGAATCCGGACGTGCTGGCCGCGGCGCGCCGCATCGTTGCGGCGGTCGTGCGGCAACTGCTCGAAAAGCTCGCGACCGAAGTGCGTCAGGCGTTCGCCGGGCCGCGCGACCGGCGCCGGCGTTCGTCGCTGAAGATCGCGCGCAATTTCGATTTCGTGCGGACGCTGCGCGGCAACCTCGCGCGCTGGGATCGCGAACGCGGCCGCCTGTTCGTCGAACGCCTGCATTTCATGAGCCGTTCGCGCCGGCACGTCCAGCGCTGGGACCTGATCCTGCTGATCGACCAGAGCGGCTCGATGGTCGACTCGGTCATCCATTCCGCGGTGATGGCCGCGTGCCTGTGGAACCTGCCCGGCATGCAGACGCGGCTCGTCGCGTTCGACACGTCGGTCGTCGATCTGACCCAGGACGTGGCCGATCCCGTGGAGCTGCTGATGAAGGTGCAGCTCGGCGGCGGCACCGACATCGCGCGCGCGGTCGCCTATGCGCAGAGCTGCGTCGCGAATCCGGCGCGCACGATGATCGTGCTGGTCAGCGATTTCTACGAAGGCGGCGACGCGGGCGAACTCGTGCGGCGCGTGCAGGCGCTGGTGCAGGCGGGCTGCCGCGTGCTCGGCCTCGCGGCGCTGGACGCGGACGCGCGGCCGAACTACGACCGCGAGACCGCCGCGCGGCTCGTCAAGGTCGGCGCCCAGGTCGGTGCGATGACGCCGGGCGAGCTCGCCGGCTGGATCGCCGAGAAGGTGAAGCAGTGAACGTGCGTGCCGATCTCGTCGAACTCGGCATCGAGGCGCTGACGGCGCTGTCGAATCCGGGTTTCGTCAAGCGCGCGCAGAAGGATATTGCCGAAGGGCGCAGTCCGCAGATCGACGTGCTCGAAGACGCGACCGTGCAGGCGCGCTACGAGGACGGCCAGCAGGCCAGTCTCGCGCCGGGCAAGTCGCTGCGCGAAGCGCGCTGCACGTGTCCGGCGGCCGGACTCTGCCGGCATCGCGTGACGCTCGTGCTCGCGTATCAGGCGTGGGCGCGCACGCAGTCGGCACCGGTGGAGAGCGCCGGCGACACGGCCGACGCGGCCGGGCCCGACACGGCGTGGAGTCCGGCCGCATTCGACGATGCGGCGCTCCAGCACGCGCTTCCGGCTGCCGCGCTCGAACAGGCGCGTCGGCTCGCTGCGGCGAAGCCCGTCGTGCGCCTGAGCGCCTGGAAACCGGGCGTGCCGACGCCGACCGCGCATCTGCCGCTGTGTACGGTGCGGTTCTTCTCGCGCAGCAGTCTCGCGCATGCGCGCTGCGACTGTCGGCTCGGCATGAATTGTGAACATGTGGCCATTGCGGTCTGGGCGTTCCGCCAGGCCGGCGGCGTGGTCGACGCGGTCGTCGAGCTGCTGCCGCGCAACGCTGCGGCGTCGGCGGCGGGCGTCGACGCGGAAGCGAGTGCGGCTCAGGCCGCTGCGCAGCGCTTCCTGCGGCGGCTCTGGCTCGACGGCAGCAGCCAGGACTGGACGCCGCTCGATGCCGACGGCGTCGCGCTGCGCGAACGCTTCGTGCGGCTGGGCTGGAACTGGCC
>CAMLLF010000202.1 GCA_946480705.1 uncultured Lysobacteraceae bacterium
GAATACAGGCGCCATTCCCGATGCACCGGCCGGCTCGCCGAGCTGCGGCGTCAACAACCTGGGCCAGCCGCGCGTCGTCAGTTTCGACGTCAACGGACTTCTCGTCCCGGTCGTCGCCGTCAGCGTCAGCATGAATCTCAACCACACCTGGCGCGGCGACCTCGTCGTCAAGCTGGCCGCTCCCGGCGGCACGCCTTCCAAGATCGTCTTCAGCCACACCGGCTCGAACGTACCCGGCGGCTGCGGCCACAACGGCATTCTCAACGGCCTCTACACCTTCGAAGACACCAGCACCGCCGGTGACTGGTGGGGAGCCGCGTTCTCCACGGTGCCGCCCGGCTCCTACCATGCATCGACGCCGGGCGGTCAGAACCCGGGCGGCGAAGAAGTCCAGCTGTCGACGGAATTCCGCAATCTCGCGCCCGAGCTCGCGAACGGCACCTGGACGCTGACGTTCTGGGATGCCGGCGATCCGACCCCGGGCCAGCCCGGCAGCGGTACCGGCTCGGTCAACGCAGCGACGCTCATCATCGACCAGACCGACCAGATCTTCGAAGACGATTTCGAACCGGCGACCTGATCCGGACAGATCCGTCCGTTCGCCGCTGCACCCACGCCGCCGGCCGCACAGGCCGACGGTCGCGATTGCATACGGATTGACCAACCAGTAGCCTCGCGGATTCGGTCGCAAAGACGATTTCGCAGGTTCTGTTCGCTCATGCTGTGGCCCATCCGTCGCGCTGTCTGCCTGGTTCTGCTGTCCGCTCTTCCCGCCTCCGCCGTCCTCGCCTGCGCCGGCAGCGTCCACATCGAAATCGAGCATGCCGGCGTCTATGCGCTGGATCAGGCCAGCATCGCGGCGGCCGCACCGGGCCTCGCCGGCTGCCCGCGCGAGTCGCTGACCCTGACCCAGCGCGGCCGCGAAGTGCCGATCCGGATCAGCGGCAGCGGCGCGACCCTGCAGCCGGGCGACCGCATCGAATGGATCGGCAAGCCGCTGCACGGACCGCTGTCGTGGTTCGACACCTACAGTTCGGTCAACGTCTACCTGCTCTCGGGCAGCCCCGGTCCGCACGCGCGTTTCGCCGACGCGCCCGCCGTGCCGGGCGGTGCGCCCGCCAGCCTGACGAGGCGCCTGCATCTCGAGCAGGAAAACCTCATGATCCGGCTCAACCACAATCACGTGAAGCAGTGGGAAGAGGCCGATTTCTGGCATTGGGCCAAGCTCACCCACGTCGATCCCGAGCCGTTCTCGTTCGACGCCGACCTGCCCGACCTCGCCGCGCGCGGCGGCACGGCCACGTTCACGCTGAAATTCCGTGGCATGTCGACGGCGCCGCAGGTTCCGCCCGGCCAGACCAAGACGATCGACCACAGCATCGTCGTGCAGCTCGGCGGCAAGCCGGTCGCCACGTTCGAGTGGGACGGCCGCAACGAGGTCGAACGCCAGTTCACGCTGCCGGCCGCGGCGCTGCAGGAAAAGGGCAACCGCTTCACGCTGAACGTGCCGAAGCGGCCGGTCAAGCCGAACGATCCGAACTTCGTCGTCGACGTCGTCATGTTCAATTCGATCGACATCGACTATCCGGCCGACGGCGACCTCGCGCGCTCGACCGATGCGTTTCGCGTCGCCGGCGGCGGCAAGGTCTCGCTGCAGCACGGCGGCGGCACGGTCGCGCTGTACGGCGATGACGGCCGGCGCTGGACCGGCACTGGCGGCGACTTCGGCCGCATCGACGCGAACGCGGTCGTGTATCCGGTCGTCGACGATCGCTTCGTCGCGCCGCAGTCCGTGCGCGCCGTCGCCGCAGGCAACTGGCACACGCCGGCCGAACCCGTCGACTACCTCATGATCAGCCACGCGCGCCTGATCGACGCGATCCAGCCGCTCGCCGAATTCCACCGGCGCCGCGGCCTCAAGGTCGCCGTCATCGACGTCAACGACGTCTACGACCAGTTCAACGACGGCATCACGCATCCGCAGGCGATCCGCAACCTGATGCAGCAGGCGTATACGAAGTGGCCCGAGCCGCGGCCGCGCTTCGCGCTGCTCGTCGGCGACGCGAGCTTCGACATCCGCCACCAGCGCATCAACCGGCGCAATCTCGCGAAATGGGCCGATTCGGAACTGCTGGCGCCGGGCCAGTTCGGCGATATCGACAGCACGCCGTATGCCGACACGCCGGCCGACCTCAAGCATCGCGCGCTGATTCCGACCTGGCAGTTCATGTCCTACGACGGCCAGTCCGCGAGCGACAACCATTTCGTCAGCGTCGGCAGCGATCCGCTGCATCCGGTCATCGCGCTCGGCCGCCTGCCGGTCGTCGAGCCGGCCGAGGTCAAGGCCATCGTCGACAAGACCATCAACTACCTGAGCACGCCGCAGCTCGGCGGCTGGCGTCGCGACGTCATGTTCATCACCGACGAGAGCGACTATTTCAAGAACACCTCCGACGAGATCTCCCAGTCGCTCGAAAAGGACGGCTTCCTCAGCGACAAGGTCTACGCGAGCAAGGACGAGAAAGACAACCTCGCGCACCAGTCCTCGATCAAGGACGGCCTCAACGACGGCCGGCTGCTCGTGCACTTCATCGGCCACGGCGGCCGCTACATCTGGCGCACGGGTCCGCCCGACCTGCGCAAGAACCATGACCTGTTCACGCTCGACGACGTGTCGAATCTCAACAACGGCGGCCGCCTGCCGATGGTGCTGTCGATGACCTGCTATTCCGCGCCGTTCGACAACCCGACCGAGGATTCGATCGGCGAACGCTTCCTGCGCGAACCCGGCCGCGGCGCGATCGCCGTGTTCGCCGCCTCGTGGCGCAACTCGCCGTCGGCGCAATACAGCAAGGCCATCGTCAGCGAACTGATCAAGCCGGGCCGCACGATCGGCGAGTCGATCGTCGCCGGCAAGCAGGCGGTCCGCGACGACACGCTCGTGGAAACCTACAACCTGCTCGGCGACCCGGCCGTCGTGCTCGAACGCCCCAACGGCGAGTTCCGCTTCACGCGCGTCGCGCGGCCGTTCGGCCCCGATGCGATCGAAGCGACGATCGACCGCCCGGCATTCCGCGGCAAGGCCGAAGTCAGCTGGCTCGACCGCGACGGCAAGCGCCTGCACTCCACGCGCTTCGCTGTACTCGGCAACCGCTTCACCCTGCCCGAACCGCCGGCCGCCGTGCGCGCCGCCGCCGCCGAAGTGCGCGGCTACATCGCCGACCCGGTCAATCCCTTCGACGCGATCGCGCGCCTCGACCTCGTACCGCGCACCGACGCGCAGCCCGAAGAAAAACCGGCCGAGCCGAAGCCGGCCGCCGTCGCCGTGCAGCCGCCGGAAGCCGCGGCCGCGCTGCGCACGACCAGCGATGCGGTCAACACCGGCGATGTGCTGCTGCGCAGCGGCTTTGATGTGCCGGTCGATGCGACCGCGCGCGGGGGTGGTGTGGAAACGGCCACTGGGGCGGGGAAGTTTTCGAGCAAGTAGTCAAGCGAGCTTCGCGGAAAATTGGCGGCGAAAGCGTGCGAGCAGCGCGTCCTGACTTGTTTAGGCGGCCAAGTTTATCAGTGCACTCGTTTCGTCCGGCGGGATCGGCTTCGTCAGCGACAATCCTTCCGCCTGACGCATCGATGCGATCTCATGCAGCGCGTCTTCCATCGTCAGATGGCTCAGCCCAATCCAGTTCTGCATCACGCAGACCTTCAGCGGATACAGGCCACGACAGTGGTCCACCTTCGGATACACCGGCGCGACCAAATTCAGCAAGATCCTCCCGAGAATGACCTGCTCCATCTCCGATGGGCGAATTTCCCGACGCGACCGTTTTCCGCTTGCCCGCACACTCGCTGTCGCCGAGGCGGAGCGCGCTCAGATCCTGCGCGTGGCCAACGAGCCACGGTTTGCGGCATTGCCACCAGCGCAGATCGTTCCGCGGCTGGCCGATGAAGGCTGCTACCTCGCCAGTGGAATCGAGCTTTCATCGGGTGTTGCGCGCGCAGTCTCAGACCACGCATCGTGGCCGCGCGAAGGCGCCTGTCGCCGCACGCGTGCCGACCACGCACGTCGCGACGGCACCGGGCCAGGTGTGGTGCTGGGACGTGACCTGGCTAGCCTCGCGCATTACCGGACGCTGGTTTTACCTCTACTGATTCTCGATCTCTATAGCCGCAAGATTGTCGGCCACGAAGGTGCATGAGGCGGAGTCCGGCGATCACGCGGCGCAGCTGCTCAAGCGAACGGCGCTGTCGGAAAACGTGCATGCGGCGACCGACAAGCCCGTCCTGCACGGCGACAACGGAGCAGGCCTCAAGGCCACCACCGTGCTGGCGATGCTTCATTGGCTGGGCACTGCGCCGTCCTACTCGCGTCCGCGGTCAGCGACGACAACGCCTTCGTCGAGTCGCTGTTCCGAACGGCCAAATACCGGCCCGGCTATCCCGTCGCCGGCTTCGCCGATCTGGACCACGCGCGCCGCTGGGCGTCGGACTTCGTCCGCAACACCGATCACAGGCACAGCGGCATCCGGTTCGTCGCGCCGGCGCAGTGCCATGCCGATCAAGATCACGCGCTGTTGCAGTCGCGCGATGCGCTATCAAGCAGCCCGTGAACGACATCCGCGACGCTGAAGTGGCCCCCAACGCGCAACTGGCAGCCCATCCGTGTGGTGACGCTAATCCCAATAGCTGCAACAGTTTTGCAGTCACCGCAATGAAGGCGGCCGGATAGTTTTATTCCGCAGCAATAATCGGGCGACAACTAGCTTGACGCGCGCCGCAGGCCGTGGGGCATCACGATGGCGTGGATTGCGATCAGCGTCGGCAAATGTGCAGGATTACGCCAGCGGGCACGCACCTGAGCAGCATCCACAGCGAGTTGTGGACGCCCTGATTGTCACTCGAGCCAATCGTCATGAATCGACGTCGAATTGCAGACCAGATCGCACCGATCCCGAGGTGCACTCATGCCCATACCTTGCCGAAACAGCCGCATATTATCGCAAGTGTCAACGACTGACCCCGATGCACGAACGATCGTACGCCAAACTTGAATCGCGCACTTCGAAATCCCCATCCAAGACGTCGCCCCACAAATTTCATTGCGGCTTCTCGAACAACTCGCAATGACGAAGCTCCTCGAATTCACCACGCTGCGCCTTTCCATCCCGAGCACGCTCGCGCCTGTCAGTTCGAATTTCAAGTCCTGCGAGGCACAGCTATCTAATCCCTATCAGTTCAGGACTAGCTGCGCCGCCTAGAATTTTTCCATCGGCAATGGCGACCTTGGCGACAATCTCCTTGGAAGCCGCAGCATCCCATATCGTAGCTTGCACGCAGCCCTCAGCTAATGAAACGTCTTTAATTCCATCCCACGAAATCGAAGGCGTCTTCCACCGCACTCCAGTTCTATCTAAACAAATCATCCGCACGAAGTCCCATGCGATCATAACACCGGCCAATTCATCGACCAGAACACCCATGATCGGGCGAATGGGTATCTCCTCCCATTCGGGAGGGTTAAATACGTTCACTATGTATCCTTCTCCTTTCGAGACGACAACAGCATGTGTCCTGTTTGGATGCGCCCCTGAATAACTCACTGAGTTAGGAGACAAGTCGCCGTTTTGGAACGTACCGAACCATGGGTCACCGCTATCTGGAAAAAATTCGACACTCACTCCCTCAACGCGAGCATCAGCAATTGCCCCCGGATAGCAAATTATTGCTTTTGAGCAGTCCGGGTCCGACGCGCGCCAAGCACGAAATAGCGCATTGAACGTATTTTGAAATTCACTGTTCATTTGGACGGAAGAATCTGTGAGTGATCACTTCGGTTCTGCCACTGGCTGATGGCTTAACTCCAATTTCGAATACACCCTCTACCGTTCTACTCGGCGTGTAGCCGATGATCTTTCGGACTACCTCTCCTCCTATTCTTGTTGAGTGCTTGTCGTAGATCGGCTTGCCAGGCAGAGTAACCGTTCCAGGTTTTGTGTATAGGATGTAGTCCGGGCTTACGACCGTTCGCGTCCCTTCAAAGATCTCATCATTGAACGACTCGGGGAAGTTGTGAAATGGCCCCGGTTCGTCCGCCCTCCGCACAAGCTCTCTCGCAGAATCTATCCGATTTGGTGGTGCCGCCTTTGCAACATCTGCAATTTCATCGAGATACTTCAGGTTCTTGGCGTACGGAATCAGCCCCACTGCCGCCCAAAATCTCGACGCCTCAGCGCCCGACAACGGCGACTTACCCGTCGCTAGTTCATAGATCGAAATCAGCGTCCCACCGACTCCCGTGAATCCAACAGCTAATTCAGTACCTCTTGCCGCTGTGTCGACATACGGTCCGAGTACTTCCCCCGCCTGCTGGTATCCACAAATAGCAGATCCCCCGCACTGCATACTTCCAGATGCAGGAGGACTGAAAATTGCACCCTTGTCAGCAGGGTCCGACCGCTGATCGCGTAAGATGCTTGCGGTTTGCGCGACATCCGCACCATTCGATGTGGCCCCGCTGGAACCGCTTGAATCGGCGCCCACTTTAACGGTGACGTAAGTCCCCAGCTTGTTCGCCGAACGTGGATCCTTGAGGTTGGCGGTACACGTCGTACCTACGTCGGATTCCTTTGTCTTCGTTTCGCTGCATGACTTATAGCCCGTCGGATCCACACCGCTAAGCGGATTGTTGAAAATGTAGGAATACGGATTGAGACCCTGGCTGTTGGCGGGCGCCTGGATTAGCGGATCCACACTCAAGAACCGCCCACTACGATAGTCAAACGCCCGTCCGTTCATATGGATCAGACGTGCACCGTCGAGGTGTTCGTGACCCGTGAAACCGCGCCAGAGCTTGTTGCCCGCCCAGTTCAATTCAGGTTGATGCGTATTGCTGCCGAAGTTGACATTGCTCGGCGCGCCGAACGGATCGTAGAACCGGCGCAGCAGACCTTCGGCATGACCGAACGGCAGCGAGGGCTCTGTGCCGTTGACGTCGCCCCAGCGGTCCGCAATGGCGATCGACGAACCCAGGCGATCGCGCAACTGGTAGGCCACTTCAGCAGGCTGCGGCGTCGTTCCGTTGATTTTCCGGAGATAGACAACAGGCCCGAGAT
>CAMLLF010000203.1 GCA_946480705.1 uncultured Lysobacteraceae bacterium
GGCCGGAGCCACAGCGGCAGCGCGAGTGCCGCGAGGAACAGCAGCGGTACGCGCAGGTCGAGGAACCACAGCTCGGACACGCGGCGCGGCTCGTCGGCCCAGACCAGCGGGTAGAACAGCCATTCGGTCGCCGAGCGCGGCAGCCAGCGTGTGTCGCGGAATTCCATCGGCGGCGCGAACTCGCCGCCGAACAACGTGCCGAACTGCGGGAACAGCGGATTGCCGAAGTCGCGCCACAGTTGCCACATCCAGTGGCCGTCGACGGCGAGAAACAGCAATGCGGCGGCGCCGGTCAGGGCCAGGCCGTGACGCATCGCGCCGCCGCGCCGCAGGAACAGCGCGCATGCGGCAAGTGCGATCCCCGCGGCGATCGGCGCGGCGGTGAGCTTCAGTCCGACCGCGACGCCGAGCAGCGCGCCGGCTGCCGCGCTGCGGCGCCGGGTCGGCTCGCCGGTCACGAGCAGCGCGAGCGCGGTCAGCAGCGGCAGGCTCACGAGCGTGTCGCCGAACGTCGCGCCGAGTTCGCCGCGCTGCGTCGCACCGGTCGCGCCGACGAAGGCGGCGAGCAGCGCGAGGCCGGCGTGGCCGGGCAGCAGGCGTCTGGCGATGCGGTGGAGCGGCAGCAGGTTCAGGCCCTGTACGACCCCGAGCACGAAGGTGCCGATTGCGGGTTTCAGCGACGACAGCAGCAGGTACAGGAGCGCCGGCAGTACCGGATTGAACCAGCTCTGCGCCTGCGCCGCGGCCAGGTCGAGGTGACCGCGTCCTTCGAGCCAGGCCCAGCCCGCGTACCAATGGTAGTTGCGCAGGTCCCAGTTGTTGCTTTGTCCGAGCCCGAGCGCGGCCAGGCCGAACGCGAGTACGCCGGCGGCGAGCAGCAGACGCCCGGCGCGAGTGACGCCGGTGCCGGCCGGTTCAGCGTGCACGCCGCGCGAGCAGGCGATGCGCGAAATAGCGCAGGCGGCCTATCAGGCCGCGATTGAGCGCCGCGCGCAGCTGCTCGGCGCGCTCGTTGGCTTCGGTGATGTCGCGATAGAGGCGCTGGTTGTGCTGGTCGCGCCGCGCGAGCAGGTTCCTGAGTTCGCCGACGTCCTCGTCGCTGAGCACGTGGCCGGCGCGGAAGCGTTCGGGCAGCGGGCGCTCGACGTAGATCGTCGAATGCGTCGGCGCGAGTTCCTCGGCCGGCCGGTCGGTCGTATAGAAGTACAAGGCGATAGAACGCCGCGTCACGTCGCCGCGCTCGGCCGGCACTGCGATGCGTTCGAAGCCATGCCAGCTCCACTCGGTGGTCTCGAACACGACGGCGCGGTTGAACAGCGGCGCGATGCGCGTCACGCGGTCCCCGGGCGAACGCGGGTCCGAATGCAGTTCGAGCAGGCCGCCCCAGGCGTCGTGCCATTCGGGATTGAGATAGACGATGAGGTTGAGCCGGCGATGCCACGGTTCGACCGGATGGCGGTTGAAGTCGACGTGCGCGTCGAGATCCTGGTCGTTGCGGTTCTCGTGCGTGCCGCCGCCGAAATACCACGGGTCGTAGCGCAGGTCGGGAATGCCGGTGAGTTCCGACAGCTTCGCGAGAAACGCCGGCGACTGCACGAAGTCGTCGAGCGCCGCATAGGTCGGGCCGAGTTCGCGGATGCGTTCGACCGTCGACTTGTTGCCGATTCCGCCGTCTTCGTTGCGTGCGTTGCCGCGCTCGAACGGCGGAAATTCCGCGAGCAGGCGTTGCGCGGCCGCCGCGTCGAAGAATCCGTCGATGACGGCGTGGCGGAACGGATCGCGACGCTGGAAGGCGGCAGCGAACGAAGCAAGGCGCGAGTCGAAGTCGACGGCAAACATGGGCGTGCGTATGGGCGGGATCGCGCGATCATGCCACGAGCGTCGCCGGTGCGACGCGGGCCGAAGCGGCCGTGCGGGCCAGGCGCTCACGCGCTGGCGAGAATGGCCGTCAGCGCGTCGCGGTCTTCGGCGCGCAGCAGGCGCGGCGCGAGCTTGCGCAGGCGCGTGCGGTCGCAGCGCGACACCGCGTCGCGCACTTCGAGCAGCGCGCCGGAGTGCATGCTGAAGTTGGTCAGTCCGAGCGCGATCAGGAGCGGCGTGTAGCGCGCGTCCGAAGCCATCTCGCCGCAGAGGCTCACCGGCTTGGCGTGCTTCTCGCCGCAGCGGATCGTCGCCGACAGCAGTTGCAGGATCGCCGGATGCAGCGGGTCGTAGAGTTCCGACAGCGCATCGTTGTTGCGGTCGGCGGCCAGCGTGTACTGCACGAGATCGTTCGTGCCGATCGCGACGAAGTCGACGTGGCGGATCAGGTTCGGCAGCGCGATCGCCGCGGCCGGGACCTCGATCATCGCGCCGAGGTCGAAGTGGTCGGCGACTTCATGGCCTTCGGTGCGCAGATCGCGCGCGCAGATCTGGATCAGCGTGCGCGTGGCCTGGATCTCGACCGGATTCGTGACCATGGGCACGAGGATGCGGATCGGACCGTAGGCCGACGCGCGCAGGATCGCGCGCATCTGCGTCGCGAACAGCGCCGGGCGGCGCATCGACAGGCGCACGCCGCGCATGCCGAGCGCGGGGTTGGGTTCGGTCGTCAGCGCGAGTCCGGTCGTGTCGGCCTTGTCGGCGCCGAGATCGAGCGTACGTATCGTCACGGGCAGGCCGCCCATGCCGAGCACGAGGTCGCGATAGGCCTGGAACTGCTCGTCCTCGTCGGGCAGGTGATGCCGCTGCAGGAACAGGAATTCGGTGCGATACAGGCCGATGCCGTCGGCGCCGTGCGCGCGCGCCTGCGCGACGTCTCCGGCGAGTTCCGCATTCGCGAACAGGCGGATCGTACAGTCGTCGCGCGTGCGCGTCGGCGCGAGGGCAAGTTCCGCGAGGCGCTGGCCTTCGCGCTGCGAATCGCGCTGGTACTGGCGATAGCGCGCGAGATCCTGCGCGGTCGGATGCACGACGACCTGGCCGTGGTCGCCGTCGACGAGCAGCAGGTCGTCGTCGTGGACGGCCGCGAGCGCGTCGTGCGCGCCGACGATCATCGGCAGGCGCATGCTGCGCGCGAGGATCGCGCTGTGCGACAGCGCGCTCGAGCCGGTGCAGACCGCGGCAAGTACGCCCTGCTCGGCGAGATGGGTCATTTCCGACGGCGCGATCTGGTCGCTGACGAGGATCGTGCCGACGCGCGCGGCGATCTGGCGTTCGGCCTGACTCGTTTCGCGCGCGAGCGCCGACTGCACGCGGCCGATGACATGGTCGATGTCCTCGCGGCGGCTGCGCAGGTAGGGATCGTCCATCGCCTCGAACACGGCGGCGAGTCGGTCGCGCTGCAGTTTCAGCGCGGCGCCGGCGCGATAGCGTCCGCGGCGCACGAGGTCGAACAGGCCGGTCAGCAGCTCCGGATCGTTCAGCAGCATGCTGTGCGCGTCGATGAATTCGCCGATCTCGCGCGCGAGCGCGCCGTGCAGCTTGTCGCGGATCGTGCGCAGTTCCGCCTGTGCAGTCTCGAGCGCGAGCTGCAGGCGCGCGGCCTCGGCTTCGATCTCGCCGGGCTCGAGCCGCGTGTCGTCGACGATGAACTGGCTGGGCTGCACGAGCCGCGCCCGTCCCAGGACCATGCCGCGCGAAGCGCCGATGCCGGAGAGGACGATGCGCATGCTCACGGGGTAAACGGATCCTTGTAGTGGGGTGGTCGTACCGGCCGGCGCGCGCCGATCGCAGGCGCCCTTGCGGCGCATCGCGAACCGCGCTGCCGTTGCCGCGTTGCCAGCCGCGCGATAGCGGCGAGGAACGCGGTAGTCGCTACTGGCCTTCGTCGAACTTGCGCTGGAACAGATCGACGACGGCGTCGAGCGCTGCAGTCTCGTCCGCACCTTCGGCGCGGATCGTGACCGGCGTACCGACGCCGGCCGCAAGCATCATCACCCCCATGATGCTCTTGGCGTTGATTTCGCGTCCGCGGCAACGCAGCCAGACCGAGGACGAATAGCTCTGCAGCAGTTGCACCAGCTTGGCCGACGCGCGCGCGTGCAGGCCGAGCTTGTTGCTGATGACGATGTCGCGTTCAGGCATGGTCGATACAGATTCCGCCGCGTCCGCCGCTGGCGGCGGTCTGCGCCAGCTGGTCGAGATCCTGATTCGGGTAGTTGAGCACGCGCAGCAACATCGGCAGGTTGAGCCCGCTCACGCAATGCGTGCGAAAACCGAGGCTCGACAGGCGTTGCGCAATGTTGCAGGGCGTCGAGCCGTACAGGTCGGACAGTACCAGCACGCCGTCGCCCTGGTCGAGGTGCCGCGCGCGCTGCGAGGCATCGCCGAGCGCGCGTTCCGGATCGGCGCAGGCACCGACTTCCATGACCTCGAGCGACAGCGGAAATTGCCCGAGCACATGATGCGCCGCGGACACGAGCGCGTCGCCCATGGCTTCATGCGTCAGCAGCAGCACGCCTACGCTCACGACCGGACCTCCGCGCGGCATTGGCCGGCAACGCAGCGGTCGGTAGCGGAAGCGGAACGGAAAATGGCCATCACGGTGCCTGCAGTGGGTCTGACATGGGGCGGCTTGCAAGAATATTGCCCGCCGGAGAGAAATGGGGACGGTTCACTCGAGTTCACGATGGAAGGTCAGCACCTGGTCGCGCGTGCCGCGGAAGTGTTCCGCGAGGCGCTCGGCCAGATAGACCGACCGGTGCCGGCCGCCGCTGCAGCCGATGCAGATCGTCACGTAGGAGCGGTTGTCGGCCTCGAAGCGCGGCAGCCACTCGTCGAGGAAACCGGTCAACTGGTCGAGGAAACGCCGGACTTCGGGTTTCTCCTGAAGCCACTCGCGGATCGCCGCGTCCTTGCCCGACAGCGGCCGCAGCGTAGGATCCCAATGCGGGTTCGGCAGTACGCGCGCATCGAACACGAAATCGGCGTCCGTCGGCAAACCCCGACGATAGGCGAACGATTCGAACAACAGCGACAGCTCGCCGCTGCTCATGCCGAGCTCGGTGGCGATGAGCCGGCGCAATTGGTGGACGTTGAGCTCGCTGGAGTCGACGACCCGGTCGGCGATCGCCGCAACCGGGCGCAGCAGTTTGCGTTCGAGCGCGATCGCGTCGTGCAGCGGCAGTCCGTCGGCCGACAGCGGGTGACGCCGGCGCGTGTCGGAAAAGCGCTTGGACAGCACGTCGTCGCGGCTGTCGAGAAAGATCAACTGGTAGTCGACGCCGACGCGGGCGAGCTCGGCGAGCACCTGCGGCAGCTGGTTCAGGTCTTCGCTGCGATTGCGCACGTCGACGCCGACCGCGATGCGGCGATGCCCGCCGAGGCTGACGGCCGACACCAGCGACGGCATCAGCGCCGCCGGCAGGTTGTCGACGCAGTAGAAGTCGAAGTCCTCGAGCGTGCGCAGCGCCACCGTCTTGCCGGCGCCGGACAGGCCCGACAGCACGACGAGACGCGTCGTCTCCGCGGCGTTGCCGCCGGTATCGGCGGGTTGTGCGTTCACCATGGCGCCTGACGCTGCAACTGGTGGGCCTGGCGGTCGATGAAGGTCTGCGCCGGGTCGATGCCCTTGCTCTTGAGCATGTGGCTGCGCACGGCGGCTTCGACGAGTACGGCGAGGTTGCGGCCCGGCGCGACCGGAATCGCGATCTGCGGAATGCGCGTGTCGAGGATGTCGCGATAGCCGACGTCGCCGGTCAGACGCTTCATGCCGTCGACGTCGTCGAGCGGATTCAGCGGACGCAGGTGTACGACGAGGCGCAGGTATTTCGACGGCTTGACCGCAGTGTGGCCGAACATCTCGCGCACGTTGAGCACGCCGAGACCGCGCACTTCGAGCAGGTCCTGCAGCAGTTCCGGACAATGGCCGTCGATGACGTCGGGTGCGATCTGCGTGAACTCCGGCGCGTCGTCGGCGACCAGTCGATGGCCGCGAGTGATCAGCTCCAGCGCGAGCTCGCTCTTGCCCGAGCCCGATTCGCCGGTGATCAGCACGCCGATCGAATAGACCTCCATGAACACGCCGTGCAGCGTCTCGCGGCGCGCGAGCAGCCGCGCGAGGTGGTACTGCAGGAAGGTCAGGATCTCGTGGCCGCGCTTGGGACTCGACCACAGCGGCGTGTTCGACTCGTCGGCGGCTTCGCGCAGATCGCTCGGCACGGGCTGATCCTTCGTCACGATCAGCGCGGTCGGCCGGTAGTTGATGATCTTCTGGACCGTTTCCCAGCGCTGGCGCGAATCGAGGCTGTCTAGATAGTTGAGCTCCTCGGTGCCGATGATCTGCACCTTGTTCGGGTAGATCACGTTGAGGTAGCCGACCATCGACGGGCGCCGCGCGTGATGGTCGCCCGGATCGAGCGTGCGGCCGTTGCCCTGGGTGCCGGCGGTCCAGCGCAGCGAAAGCCGATCGGTGAGGCTGTCGAACAGCTGGCGGGCGGTCAGTCGATCCATGGCGGCGGTCAGGCGGGCTGGCCCCATTCTGCCAGCTCGGCGTACAGCGCGCTGGCGTGCTGCGCGGCGCGCAGGCGGGCGAGGGTCCGCGGCTCGGACGCGCGCGTCGCGATGTCGGCGAGCAGCGAAAGATGTTCGGTCGTGAAATGGCTCGGTGTGACGATCGCCGCAAACAGATCGACCGGGTCGCCGTCGGCTGCGCCGAATACGACCGGCTGGGCGAGACGCACGAACGCGGCGCGGGGTTGTTCGAGCACGCTGCTGCGGCCGTGCGGCAGCGCGAAACCGTGTCCCAGCGCGGTGGAGCCGACGCCCTCGCGCTCGGTCAGCGCTTCGAGCACGGCAAGCGCCTGATCCGGCGGCGCCAGCAGCTGCGCCAGCGCTTCGAGCACCGCGCCGCGCGATCGGACGCGCAGGCCGGCGACGACGCTGTCAGGAGTCAGGAGATCGCAGAAGCGCATGCCGCCGGGCGGGTAGTCGCGAAAGGGGCGGATGATAGCGCGGGTTTTGCCGCAGTGCGGAAGAAATTCGTCGGGAGGCGGCGGGAGTGGCGCGGGAGGCGGGAGGCCGGGCAGGGCGAGGGATGGCGGGACGCCGGCCGGGCCGGCGTCCCGGGTCGGATCAGGCGATGCGTTCAGCGGCGCGCAGCGCCTCGGTTTTGTGATGATCGG
>CAMLLF010000204.1 GCA_946480705.1 uncultured Lysobacteraceae bacterium
GGCTCCCCCGATGAGGCCGACGACCGCCGTCAGGCCGAGAAGCACGAGCAGATCGGCCATGAACTGGACGCGCAGGAGGCCCTGATCGTGCCCGACTTCGTCGACGCCCTCGATGCGGCCCGTCGCGAAGCGACCGTTCTCCTGCACGCGTGCCAGATAGGACTGGGTACGGTTGCTCTGGTTCGTCGCCATGAACAACGCGACGATGCCGGCCGAGACGAGCAGGCCCAGCGTCATCGCGATCATCAGTTCGATCAGCGTCAGACCGCGCTGGCGGTCGAAGCGCTGCATCGCCGCTGCGGTGATGCGAGTCATTTCGCTCATGGCTGGAATACCCACGCAAACGTCTGGTTATTGGTACCGGTGCCGGCGTTCAGCGACGACTCGGCCCAGGTGATCGTGATCGTGCAGAGGCCGTTGTACGGCGCGCGGTTGACGATCTGCGACGCCGTCGGCGCGGTCGCGCCCGCATTCAGCGCGCAGTTGATCCGCGCGGTCGGCGACGGCAGGAACTGCTGCAGCGAGCGGCTCCAGAGCACGCTGTCGCGCGTGACGATCTCGTTGACCGTGCAGCCCGTGCCGCAGCCTGGCACCGCACCGCCGATGGGGTACGCGAGGTTGTAGCCGTTCGCCCACAGCGCCGGCATGTTCAGGCGCATGCGGTCGGCCATCGATTGCGCGAGAAAGCCGGCCTGGCTGCGCAGGTACGACGAATGATTGGTGCGCACCGATACCATCAGCAGGCCGGCCATGCCCATGAGGCCGACGCTGAAGATGACCAGCGCGATCATGACTTCGAGCAGCGAGAAACCGCGATGTAGACGACGCGTCATGTCAGCTCCCCGGGCAGGCCAACGCGGACGAGCCGGTTGTGTTTTTGTGCGATGACGCACTGCCGCTGGCGCGGACGCGGACGCGGCGGGACTTGGCGGCTTCGCCGGTCGGGAAGCAGACGTTCATGTCGAACCCGGACGAGGCAAGCGCGCCGTTGATATTGAAGACCACGCGGCCGCTGCCGCCGGCGCCGGTGTTGTTCGCGAACACCTTGTACTGCGTGTCCAGCGCTTCGGTCGTCGAAATGAGTTCGTCGGCTGCGTCGAAGTTGCCTTCGCCGGTCGTGTCGGCGATGACCTGCCAGCCGGTGCTCCAGTCCGCAGTGTTGCTGGCGGACACCACTGCGACCGGCCTGCCGCGGCGGACCGCTTCCGAACGGGCGGTCGCCAGGGACGTGACCAGGTCGTTGGTGTAGTTGGACACGTTGGTATTGCGGATGGTGCTGCGGAACGACGGCAGCGCGAGCCCGACCAGGATCGCCAGGATGGCCATCGAGATGAACAGCTCCAGCAAGGTGAAGCCGCGCTCGGCCTTCAGCCCCCGAAGACTTCTGTCGCGCCGATAGAGAAATGCCATAAGTCCCTCTGCGAAGACGAAATAGCGCACGGCTATCCGATGCTCGAAACTATTCGCCACCCGCCGGACAGGCAAGGCGCAGCGCTGCGCGAGGTAGCAAACGTCGGATGAACGGGCGGCCCGGCCGCCGGCTTCGGACCGGGGTGCCGGGTGCTGCAGGGAGCCGCGAAACGTCGAGGCTCCGGCGGCGCGGTCGCGCACCGTCCGAGGTCGGGCACCCAGGCGGTCCACGGGTGGAGGCGAGTCGCGAGACGCGCAGGACACGCCGATTCCAAAACCACCGGGACGGCGGCCTAGGCGGTCCTCGTAAGGACGCACGGCCGGGCACGGCGCCCGGCCGCAGTGGATCAGGAAACGAGCTGGATGCGCAGCTCGCGCGGCAGCGCGAAGGTGATGGTCTCGGCGGCGCCGGAGAGTTCGCGGACCGCGCGGCCGCCGGCGGCCTGCAGCCGTCCGATGACGTCCCTGACCAGGGTTTCCGGCGCCGAGGCGCCGGCGGTCACGCCGATGCGCGTGCGGCCGACCAGCCATTCGTCGCGGATGTCGTCGGCACCGTCGATCAGATGGGCCGGAACGCCCTGCTTCTCGGCGAGTTCGCGCAGCCGGTTCGAGTTGGAACTGTTGACCGAGCCGACGACGAGCACGAGGTCGCACTGCTGGCCGAGTTCGCGAACGGCGTCCTGGCGGTTCTGCGTCGCGTAGCAGATGTCGTCGTGGCGCGGGCCGAGGACCTTCGGAAAATGCGTGCGCAGCGCGTCGATGACGGCCTTGGTGTCGTCGACCGACAGCGTGGTCTGCGTGACGTAGGCGATATGCTCGGGGCTGCGCGGCTTGAGCCGGGCGACGTCTTCGGGCGTCTCGACGAGATAGATCTCGCCGACCGCGCCGGACTGCATCCACTGTCCGAGCGTGCCTTCGACCTCGGGATGCCCCGCGTGACCGATCAGCACGACGTCGCGTCCGGCCTTGCAGTGGCTCGACACCTCGATGTGCACCTTCGTGACCAGCGGACAGGTCGCGTCGAACACGCGCAGCCCGCGCCGGTCGGCCTCGGCGCGCACGGCCTTGGACACGCCGTGGGCGCTGAAGATCACGGTCGCGTCGTCGGGCACCTCGTCGAGTTCGTCGACGAACACGGCACCGCGCGCGCGCAGGCCTTCGACGACGAACCGGTTGTGCACGACTTCGTGCCGCACGTAGATCGGCGCGCCGAACACTTCGAGCGCGCGCTCGACGATCTCGATGGCGCGGTCGACACCGGCACAGAAACCGCGTGGATTGGCTAGCAATACTTCCATGACGTGGTCGGGACCGGCGCTGACGGAACGCCGATTATCGCCCCTGCCCCTCCGCTTTCCCACTGCGCAGACTCAACAGCGCCAGCAGCACCGCCCCGACGGAAATGGCCGAGTCGGCCACGTTGAAGGTCGGAAATGCCCAGTCGCCGTGATAGACCTGGATGAAGTCGACGACGTGGCCGTAGCGCAGCCGGTCGATGAGGTTGCCGATCGCGCCGCCGACAACGAGCGCGAGCGGCAGCGCCGTGAGCCAGTCACGCCGTGGCGTACGCGACAGCCACACGGTCAGCACGACGCTGATGCCGACGGCGAGCACGCCGAACCCCCAGCGCTGCCAGCCGCCCGCGTCGGCGAGAAAGCTGAAGGCCGCACCGGTGTTGTACGCGAGATTCCAGTTGAGGATTCCCGCGATCGCCGGAATCGGCACGCCTTCCTGCAGATGGGTCAGAACGACATGCTTGGTCCATTGGTCGAGCGCGACGAGCGCGGTCGACAGCCACAGCCAGACCAGCGCATTCGCGCCGCGCGGCAGCGACGAGGCGAGCGCGGCCATCAGAAATACCGCCGCTGTTCGCCGCCGCCGTCGACGTTGTCGACGCAGCGCCCGCAGAGTTCGGGATGTGCCGCGTGGCGGCCGACATCGGCGCGATAGTGCCAGCAGCGCACGCACTTGGTCGCGCCGCTCGCCTTCGCGACGATCCAGACTTCGTGATCGGCGAGATCGGCCTTCGCAGCGAGCGTGGTCGGCGCCGCCTCGTCGTCGACGAACGATTCGAAACCGAGCTTGGCCGCGACGATGTCGTAGGCCGGGCGGTCGCGCAGCGCCTCGATCGACAGCGACGAGGTGATGAAGCCGAAGCGCAGTTCGTCGGCGACTTCGGCGAAGCGCTCGCGCTGGTCGGCGTCGACGTAGAGCGTGACCTCGGCTTCGAGCGACGCGCCGATGACGCCGAGCACGCGCATGCCCTCGAGCACCTTGGATGTCGCCGAGCGGATCGCGAGCAGGTCGGCCCACCACTGCCGCTGCTGCGGCGACGCCTGCGTGGCCGCGAGCTCCGTGTAGAACGTCTCGAACAGCACGGATTCGTCGCGCTCGCCGGGCATTTCCGCCCAGATTTCCTCGGCCGTGAAGCTCAGGATCGGCGCGAGCCAGCGTACGAGCGCCTCGAGAATGCGGTACATCGCGCTTTGCGCCGAGCGCCGGCCGTGGCTGGCCGTCGGCATGGTGTAGAGGCGATCCTTCGTGATGTCGAGATAGAGCGCGCCCATCTCGTTCGTGCAGAAGTTCTGCACGCGCTGCACGATTTCGGGGAAGTCGTAGCGCTCGTACGCGGCGATGACGGCCTGCTGCGCGTCATGCGCCTGCTGCACGGCCCACTGGTCGAGCAGCAGCGAGTCGGCGACCGCGACGAGATGCTGCGCCGGCTCGAAGCCGTGCAGGTTGCCGAGCAGGAACCGCGCCGTGTTGCGGATGCGTCGATACGCGTCGGCGACGCGCTTGAGGATCTCGTTCGACATCGACATTTCGTTGCGATAGTCGGTCGAAGCGACCCAGAGGCGCAGGATGTCCGCGCCGTAGTTCTTCATCACGTCCTGCGGCTCGACGCCGTTGCCGAGCGACTTGGACATCTTGCGGCCGTGCTCGTCGACGGTGAAGCCGTGCGTGAGCACCTCGTCGTAAGGCGCGTGGCGGTACATCGCCGTCGAGGTCAGCAGCGAGGAATGAAACCAGCCGCGATGCTGGTCGGAACCTTCGAGATACATGACCTTGTCGTCGGGCCCGTCGGTCGCGAGTTCGGACCGCTCGGCCAGCACGCCGCGATGCGTGACGCCCGAATCGAACCAGACGTCGAGCACGTCGGAGACCTTCTCGTACTGCGCGGCCTCGTCGCCGAGCAGTTCGGCGATGTCGAGCGCGTACCACGCGTCGATGCCGCCCTGCTCCATGCGCCTGGCCACTTCCTCGAACAGCTCGACGCTGCGCGGATGCGGCAGCTGGGTCGCCTTGTCGACGAACAGCGTGATCGGCACGCCCCAGGTGCGCTGGCGCGAGATGCACCAGTCCGGGCGGCCGGCGATCATGCTCGTGATGCGTTCCTCGCCCCAGGCCGGAATCCAGCGAACCTGCTTGATCGCAGCCAGCGCGTCGGCGCGCAGGCCGGCCTTTTCCATGCTGATGAACCACTGCGGCGTCGCGCGGAACGCCACCGGCGTCTTGTGGCGCCAGCAGTGCGGATAGCTGTGCTGGATCTTCAGCGATGCGAGCAGCTTGCCGCGCTCGGCGACGAGATCGACGATCGCGTCATTCGCCTTCCAGATGTACATGCCTTCCACGAGCGGCGTGCCCGGCAGATAGACGCCGTTGCCGCCGACCGGGTTCAGCACCGACGGACTGTACTTGTCCACGAGTCCATATTTCTGACCCACTGCGAAGTCCTCGACGCCGTGACCCGGCGCCGTGTGCACCGCACCGGTACCGTCTTCGGCCGACACGTGGTCGCCGACGAGGATCGCGACCTGGCGGTCGGCATAGAACGGATGCTGCAGCAGCTGATGGTCGAGCGCACTGCCCTGCACCGCATTGCCGTGCACGACGGCGACGCCGTCTGCGGCGCTGCCGTAGCGCGCCGCGCAGCGGTCGGCGAGCGCCGCGGCGACGACGAGCAGCACGCGGCGGCCCTCGCGCGCGGGACCTTCGATCAGACGGTATTCGAGTTCCGGCCCGAGCGTGACCGCGAGGCTGGCCGGCAAGGTCCACGGCGTCGTCGTCCAGATCGGCACGGCGACGATCGCGTCGATGTCGGACGCGACGCCGAACGACGCGAGCACCGCGGCCGGACTGACGACGTCATACGCCACGTCGATCGCCGGCGAAGTCTTGTCGGCATATTCGATCTCGGCTTCGGCCAGCGCCGAGCCGCAGTCGAAGCACCAGTGCACCGGCTTGAAGCCGCGCGTCACGTGGCCGTTGGCATAGATCGTCGCGAGCGCGCGCACCATGTCGGCTTCGAACTTCGCGTCCATGGTGCGGTAGGGGTTGTCCCAGTCGCCGAGCACGCCGAGCCGCTTGAAGTCCGTGCGCTGCAGGTCGATCTGCTGGCTCGCGTATTCGCGGCACTTCTGCCGGAATTCGACGGCGTCGACCTTCTGGCCGACCTTGCCGATCTTCTTCTCGACGGCGATCTCGATCGGCAGGCCGTGGCAGTCCCAGCCCGGCACGTACGGCGAGCGATAGCCGGCCATGAGCTTGGACTTGACGACCGTGTCCTTGAGAATCTTGTTCAGCGCATGCCCCAGATGGATCACGCCGTTCGCATACGGCGGGCCGTCGTGCAGCACGAACGCGCGCGGGCGCGACGCGGTCTTTTCCTGGATCTGGTGATAGCGCCGCTTCGCTTCCCAGTCGGCCAGCATGGCCGGTTCGCGCTTGGCGAGGTCTGCCTTCATGGCGAAGCGGGTTTCGGGCAGGTTGATCGTGTTCTTGTAGTCGGTCGTCACGGTTCAGGCTCCGGCGGCCGCATCAGCGGTTTCGCCCAGGATGCGCCGCGCGGCGGCGGCGTCAGCGTCGATCTGCCGGACCATGCTCGGAAGGTCCGGGAATTTTTCTTCATCACGCAGTTTTGCAACAAATTCCACTTCTATGCGCCGGCCGTAGAGATCGCCGTCGAAATCGAACAGGTGCGCTTCGAGCAGCGGCTCCTTGCCGGCGACGGTGGGCCTCACGCCGAGGCTCGCCACGCCCGGATGCGCGCACAGGCCCGCGCCGCTCACGCGCACCGCGAAGATGCCGGCCAGCGGCGCGACTCGCCTGCCGAGGCGCAGGTTTGCCGTCGGATAGCCGAGCCGGCGGCCGAGCTGCTGTCCGTGCACGACCTTGCCGCCGATCGCGAACGGCCGGCCGAGCAGGCGCGCGGCCGCGTCGAAGCGGCTGTCGGCGAGCAGGTTCCGTATCGCCGAGCTCGACACGCGCTCGCCGTCCGCCGCGAACGGCGGCAGCTCGCGCGCGACGAAACCGAGTCCGGCACCGAGGCGTTCCAGCAGCGCGATGTCGCCGCGGCGGCCATGGCCGAAGCGGAAATCCTTTCCGACCAGCACTTCGCGCGCCGCCAGCCGGCCGACCAGCACCTCGGCGACGAACGCCTCGGCGCTCATCGCCGCGAGCCGCGCGGTGAACCGCAGCAGCAGCAGTTTCGCGATGCCGGCGTCGAACAGCGCGGCGATCTTCTCGCGCGGCGAGGACAGCCGTGCGAGCGCGCCGCGGGCGAAGAACTCGCGCGGAACCGGCTCGAAACTGATGGCGGCCGGGTCCAGGTTCAACTCGGCGGCGCGGCGGCAGACGTGGTCGAGCACGTAGCGATGACCGCGATGCACGCCGTGGATTCCGTGCGCAC
>CAMLLF010000205.1 GCA_946480705.1 uncultured Lysobacteraceae bacterium
GGGTGGCTTCGGCGGCCACGAGGACGAGCCGAACCTGGGCCTCGTACACATGGGTGGGCGCGTCTACGACCCGATGGCAGAGCGCTTCCTCAGCGTCGATCCGCTCGCAGCCCCCGGGGCGAACGGCTACAGCTACGCATCGAACAATCCGACCAGCCGCATCGACCCGGACGGCTTCGAGGATGAGGGCGCCGATGATGGCTGGGCGCCGCCGCTGGCGTTGCCGACGCCACCGCCGCAGACCGGCCCCAACATGAGTTGCTGGCCAGGCAGTTGTGGCTCGCAGGGAGGCGAGAGCAGCTACCAGACGATCTGCGACAGCCGCTGCCGCAAGTACATCCAGCGCGAGGAGCGTCGCAGGCGCGACGCGCAGATGCGCGCCGAATACCAGGCCGCGTACCTGGGCCATTCCATCGACTTGCGCGGATCGAAATCCGATGGCGCCACGGCGCCGAGTATCGCGCAGGGCGCGTCGACGTCGTCCTTTGCCGACGCGGGCGTAGGCGGCATGAGCATGGGGCCGAACATGAGCACGGAACCCGATTGGGACGATGAAAACCATCACCCGATGGCGACCAGCCTGGGTGCCGGAAAGACATTCAATGAGAACCTCGTGGATTCGGCCATTCTGGTCAGCGCGATTCCAACGCTTTCGGTCCAGACATTCTGGCTCGGCGGTGCAATCCGGGCAGGGCTGACGTCACAGTGGGTCGCAACGGGGCCGGCGAGAATGGTCGCCAGCGGCGTTACCGGGGGGCTGACCAGTGGCGAATTCAACGCAGTCAGTCAATGGAAGCGCAACGGCGAGATCAACCCGAGGCAGCTTGCCTTCGCCACCGGAATGGGGACAGCCGGGTCAGTGCTTGGCACGTATCTGATGGCTCCGGGTGGAAAGTACGCGTGGGACAAGGGCGCTTCGCTGGCCACCAACTGGGGCAACTTCGGCAAGTCGCAGATGTACTTCTTGTCCTTTTCACAAGGGAGTGCCGTGCTGGCCAATGGCATCAACGGCAAACCCTTGTTTTCGGCCGGCGAACTCAAAGGATCGGCATACAGTTACGCCGGTTCGACAGGGCGAGCCGCATTCTTCAACTGGCTCGGGCCCCGGGTTCCCTGGCTCGCGGTGAGCACACCTGGGAACCAGCTGGTCAACAGTTTTCTCTTGAGCCCTCTTCAATCCAAGGCCATCCAGGATCTCGAGAAGGACTTTACGCCGCGCTGATGTGCCGAGCGGGACGGCGTTGCCGCGTTGGCCTTCACGCGTGCCTGCCACGGTGCGCGGGCGGAGAAGGCGCCCCTCGGCGGGAAGCACGACTCCGCTCGATCCGAAGCACGGAACGCAGGAGCCCGGATCTGCCCGGGCTCTTTTCGCGAGCTGGCGCAAAATGGGCGGGCCCTGTCGAGGAGGGGCAAGGATCAGCCAGCGCCTGATCCGGTCGGCGATCTGATCGCGTGCGCTCATCGGGTTCGGCAAGCCGACGTTTCCTCCATCCGGGGCGTTTCACGCGGAATGCACAGCGCTCAGGCGAGAAGATCCGAGCAGTGATGCCAAGGTACGGCACCGCTACGTTTTCCTCGCCAGGGACAGGCCATGCGGCGTCGAGCAAGCACAAACGGATTGAAGGCCTGGCGCGCCTCGCTGCGTGCGTCGTTCAAGCTGGCTGGTGCGGCCGCGTCAGCCAGCCGGCGAATGACGTCCACGGCGGTCGAAGGACTGAGTTCCCCTGCGAAGAAGCGAACCACGCGCAAAGGGACGAAGGCCAGGGCTAAACCCGCACCGAATTCCAACGTGCGCGACGCTCGCTCGCGCGCAACGAAGCGCGTTGCCGGGGGCACGGTGGCCCGTTTCCGCAATGCCTACGGTTCCCGGAGCTACATTCTGTTCCCCGCTGAGGAGAAGTCGACGTCGGCGGAGCGACCGCCGTTGATCGTCATGCTTCATGGATGCGGACAGAGTGCAGACCAGTTCGCTGAAACCACGCGGATGGCCAACCGTGCCGCCGCCTCTGGTTGCTGGTTAGTTTTTCCCGAGCAGAGCGACCGCAGTCACGCCGGGCGCTGCTGGCAATGGTTCGAGCCGGAACATCAGCGCCGCGACGCCGGTGAGCCCGCGATCCTCGCCGGCCTGGCGAAATCCATAGCCCGGCGGTTCAAGCTCGACACGAAACGTCTGTTCGTCGCCGGCCTGTCCGCCGGCGGCGCAATGGCGGTCGTCCTCGGCCGGACCTATCCCGACGTGTTCCGTGGCGTAGCGGCATACGCAGGAATGCCTTATGCCGCGGCGAGCAGCGCTGCTAGCGCCATGCTCGCGATGCGTGGCCGGACCACTGTGTCGAGCGAGCTGCGACGTCATGAGCCGCGTTCGGAGCGTCCGGTGCGTACCATCGTTTTTCACGGCAATCGCGATCGTGTTGTCGCGCTCAGGAATGCGGATCGGGTCGTTGCCCAGGCGCTTGAACCCTTCGGTGAAACGAACCGGGAGGTAGAGCGCGGCCGGAGTGCGGGTCGAGCCTTCGAGCGAATTCGCTATGTGACTTCGCACGGAACGGTTGCCGTGGAGCAATGGACCGTTGCCGGAGGTTCGCACGCATGGAGTGGCGGAGCCGGCGGACGTTTCTCTGACCCGTCAGGGCCAGAGGCATCTCAAGCAATACTGGATTTCTTCATGGATGACGCAGTCGGGAAAGCTGTAGCCTGAAAGCCGGCACACCCGACGTGCATGCAGGGGATCAGCGCGGGTAGCACTGATACTTTCGGTGCGCGCAAACGCTGTCACATCTGCTCAGCATTGAGCGACGTTCCGGATCGCCGCCGCGAGAGGCACGCGCCGCCGCGCGAGATTCATCCATCGAAGCCGCCGCGGAAGATCACGAGCCAGCTGTCGATGGCCGCGCTCGCCGTTTCGTAAGCGTAAGGGCCGGTCGCCGTGACGCGCATGGGAATGACGTCGCCTTGCGCGTCGTCGCGCACCAGCGCTATGACCTTGTAGCGCACCAGCGCTATGACCTTGTAGCGCACGCTGCCATGCGCGGGCAGGGTGGCCACGTCGTTCAAGGCGCCGCTGCCTTTCTCCGCGCAGATGCCCGAAGCGGCATCCAGACACAGCCACAGCATTTGCGTCAGATCGAGCTGAGGCGGTACGGCGGCAGCGATGGTGATGTTGCCGGCGGTCTGGCTGCCGGTGTTATGGATCACGATGTCGTACTGCACGATCGCGCCGTAGGCGGCAAAGCCGCCGCGGTCGCCGATGCTGGCCGACAGCGCGACATCCAGCCGGTATTCGTAGCGACCGGGCGAGCTCGTCGTGCTGGTGCCGCCGGGGGTCGTCGCCGTCACGTCTACCGTGCCGAGGTTGCCGGAAGGTGCCGTTGCGACGAGGCTCGTCGGGCTATTCACTGTTACGGAGGCCGCCGCGTTCGCGCCGAACTTCACGGTCGTCACGCCGCTCACGAAAGCGGTGCCGGTGATCGTGACAGCCGTGCCGCCCGCCATCGGTCCGAAAGCCGGCGACGGCGCAGTCACGCTCGGAATCGCGTAGATGCCGAAGGTGGGCGCGTTCGGCATCAGGCCGAGCACGTAGTTCGCGCCCGCATCGAGCGCACCCAGCGTGAAGGGTAGTGGACTGCGGCCTCGCCCGGCGTGCGGCCGAGCGCGCCGGTCAGCATCGCGGCGTCGTTGATCCGGACAGCGCTGGCGTAGTTGCCGTTCGCATCCCAGTAGCGCGGCGACACAGCATCGACTAGGCCGCAGGCCGAAAGCATAAAGACCGGACCGGCGGCACCGAAGACCTTCAACCGCTGCCCGGCGAAACGACCACCGGCGTCGGCGTTATGGCGAAGGTCGGTGCGGCGGCTCGGCAGGGCCATGCCGAATCGGTGCGGAGATTCAGAACCGCTCGTTCACCGGCAAGTAGCGCCATTGCCCGACGGGCAACTTGCCCATGGATATACGCCCGATGCGAATACGCTTGACCGCCAGAGGCGTCAGCCCGACCTGGGCGCACATCGCGCGCAATTGACCGGGCTGCGGCGCCTTGATCGCGAAACGCAGGCGGTTTTCGCTCTGCCAGCTGGCCTTGCAGGGCGCAATTGGCCAACCACCAAAACTCAGTCCTGATTGAGCAGTGTGAGACCGCCCGGCATCAGCTCGCCGCTGACTTCGACGACATACTCTTGCTCGATCTTGAGTGTTTCCTCAATCAATCGCCGGGAAACGCGCCAATCCTGCGTGAGCACGGTCAGACCGCTGCTGTCGGACTCGAGTTCCAGGGGAATAGTCAACTTATGGAAATGACGTTTTAGTGCGCGGACACCCGAATTGTCGTCGGCGCTGCGCGTATCCAGCGAAATCTTCTGCGACGCAAGATCCGCGCCTTCACCGGCACCTGCGCCCTCGGGCTTGTGTAACAGAATGGTCGCAGGTTGCACGGCATCCAGGCTGGCTGCCGGGTACAGACTGACGATATTGTCGGAGACCTTGAATTGCGGCTCCTCGACCGTGCAGCCATCGACGCTGACCCAGCCGTTTTCTATGTATTGCTCGGCTTCGCTGCGAGAGCAGCCGATCAGCGCCGCAAGACGCTTGGAAAGACGAACGGGTTCGGTCATTAGAGTGCGCCGTCGGATTTCGAAGCGGCCATTGTAAGCGGCGTGCATCGACGCGACTCTCACGCGACAGCGAGGAGGTCCGACGTGAGCAGGTATCCTTTGAAATTCAATGACGTGTGAATGCTGTCACCGTTGGAATTGACAGCATTGCCGCGCATGACAGGGTTACTGCGCTTCAGCCGGGCGACACCGAGTAGCCCATCGAGAAAGTCTTCTGCTCGTCCCAGGCGATTTTCGGGACGGTCGTCTCAGGAGAGTCAACATCGCGAACGACCGGCAGGCCACTGCACTGCTTGGCGACACTGGAGAGGCTGTGATCCTGCTGCAGCTTAGCCACCCAGCGTCAGCGCCTGCGGCAAGCCGACCAGGGGCTGCACAGCGACCGGCCCGGCGAACAAGGCGAAGGCGCAGAACATGAGCAAGGTGCCGGCAGCGTATCGGCGCAGCGCGCGCGACGGCGTCACGGTCAGTAGCCGTCAAAACGCAGGAACGGATTCAGGGTCACGACGATCGACACCAGGGTGGCCACGATGGCCAGTCCCAAGGGATCAACGGCCGGCTCAGCCGCGTGATCAGAGGGGCTTGTCGAACAGGCGACCGGAAAGACGGTTGCAACCAGTCCAGCCGGCAACAGCTAGCCGGTGATCACGCTGCATAACTGCGTCGATGCTCAGCGCCTCGGCGCGCCCGGCGTTCACGCGTGCGACGATGCCGTCGAGATCGGCGCCAGCGTCTATTGCTTCGAGCAGGCGGGCCTTCGCCGCCGAGGCATGGAAAGCAAGTTCACCGATGCACACGCAGAACTGCCGGCCCGCCTCGGGATGATCGCCCGGCGCGAGCTTGAGCGCGCCGCTGAGGTAATAGAGTTCCACGCATGCTCTCGCAAACGGCAGCGAGCGGCGGCTGCGGCCCGCTACAGACGATGATTACCGGGCGTCGTTGTTGCAGCCGTACAGGATGCACTCGCAGCAGACGTAGGCCTGCGTGCCGGCGCCGGCGAAGGCAGTCGTCTCCAGGGTTGCACGCGGTTCGCGCGGCCGGCCTGGTCGCGCGATGTCCCCTTGCATTGAGAGATCACTGCCATGTTCCGCGTTTCGATTCCGGCGTCGCCGGCTCTGGGCGGCGGCGCCGAGTTCTGTCTGTCCGAGCTTGAAGAGCGCCTGGACCGGTCAGGCTTCGCCGCAGTACGTTGCCGACGCATTCGCAGCAATACAACTGCTCCGGCGATTCGCCGCCCGGCGCCAGCGCGGCCATTTCAAGACGTTCTTCGAGTTCGGGTCAGGCAAAATTCTTCCGGCATTGACGCATCTCCGTAGTGGACAAGGTGCCGACTGCATGCTTGTGAAGCGGTGGATCTATCCGACAAAAAGACAACGGAAAAGTAGGAGCGGGGAGACGACAGGAACGCGTGTGCTTGGTTCAGCGCTTGCGCCGGGCTTTGCGCGTCCCATCAATGTGCTATGGGATCTGGGATTTCCGCCATCCCGACCTTCGGTCACCTGGCTTACGCCCACCTTGTGCACCTCTGTGGCGAACTACCATAGACAAGACCTCCTCCCCCAGCGAAGGGGGAGGAGAGTTTGAACCCTGCTATTCGTCCACATTGCTCGCATCGTTGCCACGATCGCCCGACGGCCCAGCACGAAACTCGCGAGGCTGGCCAGGATAATCGGCGCCCATGTCCCGGTAGCTTGAACCGCCGGTGTTGTCGTTGCTTTTCTTCTCGAGATTCAACCCATCCCAGCGGTGCGCCTCCTCGTGAATCCTGTATTGAGGATCGCCGTAGTAGCCGTCCGGCTCCATCTGCCAGAACCCGAACATGAAGTTGCAGGTGCCGATCACGCATTTCGGGCCGTTCATTCCTATCTCGATCGCGGTATTGACCAGCACGACGCCCGCGGTGTGCAAGGCAAACTCGAAACTTTTGTCGAAGTTGGTTTGCGTCGGAGCACTATCGGCATTGGTGGCGGCATCGCTACCGGAAGAGGCGATACAGGAAGCAATGCTTGGGTCGCACCCATTCTGCGCCAGTGCATTGGGACCGGTGGCTTGAGAACCACTCACACCGCCGAGCGCGGACGCGGCTTCCTTGGCCCGCGTCTGTGCCTGATTGTAAAGTTCTTGCTTTTTGCGCGACTGTTCCTGGCGTTTCCTTTCCTGTTCTGCGAGCCTCTCGCGACGCTGCTCCCAGCGGCGTTCCTGTTCGGCGATTCGCGCCTGCCTGTCGGCTTCGCGCCGCAAGCGGTTGCCTTGAACCGAGTTTGGGTTGAGTGGGCTGATGCCCCACGCACCGTCGTTGTCCCAGGCGTCGGCCTCTTCCACCATCTCGTTGAACCATTCCGTGACATCGGCTGCGCGACGCTCGTCGAACTCCTGCTTTTCGATATCGTTGCCGAAACCTTCAGCCCGAACAATAGCCGAATCCGGTCGGATCCGAGTAGCGCAGCGGGTTGTTGGAAACGT